>JBBSJT010000083.1:0-9729 GCA_038257035.1 Chlamydiia bacterium | reverse complement strand
CCTCATCCACGCCGTCAGCATTCAATCTGAACTAAGATCAAATTCTCACGAAAAAAAATTCTTGAAAACTTGATTTATGTTTTATTCTAAATCAAAATTTATTTATATTGCGAATTAAGTAATCGCAGGTTTAAACCTACGATACAAAACTCGCACAAGCTCTATTGTTTAACACTAACACTTACATGTTAGTGACTTACTTGCACATTGTCTCTCTTTCACTGTCAAATAACAAACTCCAAAGCTCGAAGGCTTTAGCATTTCTTAGTCGAACTTAACTATTTACTAATTTCGCTCGTAAGAATTTATTAATATATAAAATAGAGTGATTATTCGCAAGGGGTTTTCTTGAAATTATTTCACTTGTCACCCAAAAGCTTGAAAAACAGACATTTGTGACCAAAAAAATAATGCAATTCTAACACGTTTACACGTAAAAATAAGCAGCCGAAACCCTCTTTACTTTCTTGCTTTTTACCCGATTTTTTGAGATACACAAAGCATACCTTAAAACGAGCATAAGAAAATGAACCTAATCAGCTGCTTGCCAAATGAAATCCACTTTATGATTCAAGAAAATTTCGACAGAAATAGTGCTTTAAACTACTTATGCACATCACAAACCTGTAAAAATCTATTGTATTCTAATGATAAAGCATGGGAAAAAATTTTCCCTCAAGTTTCTTTCTCTAACACACTACCTCCAAAAAAACATCTCGATCTATACGCAATTTCATCATTACATCAGTTAGATAAGCGTTTTCAGCAATTTACCGAGAAACTAGCAATTCGTCAAAAGGGCAGATTTATCTGCCATTTTGCTTTTAACAATGATCTTAACCTTAAAGTAAACCTAAAGTTCAAATCTAAAATTCGAGGCTTTGCTCTAATCAACGGATCGCTAGATTTCTCGATCATAAAACCCGTAAAATTGCCTAAAGTTGAAGAAACATACATTTATATGCATGCACTTGACTTGGCGATCTTTGCTGAAAATGCCAATTTCAATTCAAAAAGCAGTTATTGTTATGAAATCGACAGATCTTTTCCTTACCTCTTCTTATCCGAAAATTCTATTAAAAAAAAGATTAGTCACTCATTTTTTGCAGACACTGTAAATAAAATCACTAACCGTGAACTTGCCATCAAGGCAGAAAAATTTCATAAGTCCTCTTCAGCTAAAGAATTTTTTAAATTAGCCATTTACGTTGCTGTAGTTGGATCAACTTACCTATTCATTCAATGCATCTTTAATAAATGTTTAAATAAGTAAAATATTCTTTTGCCAAGTTGCACCCGTATAATTACAGTTCATATAAATCGAATTTGAAAAAAAATAAAAAAAAATCTTGCAACTTAAAAAAATGTTTACGTAGTATAGAATTTTTAAATAAGAGAGAAAAAAAATATGTTTAATTCCTACCACAAAACACAAATTTGCTTTTTTTTACTAATGGGCGGAATTGCAAGTCAGCCACTTACCGGTGAAATAAAAAAAAATAATTCTCAAGCTTTTAATTTTGAAGAAGATTTCTCAGGTATGAATCTTCTTGATAGAAGAATCATAAAATCGCAAGGCCCATCAATTGATTACTTTTACGATTCCAATGAAATCAAAAATGAACCCGTTACTACCATTTTAAATGACGGATTGCTTTCTGTTGCGTGGGAAAATAAGGAACATACTTTTTTCATCATTGATTCTTATGAATATGATTCAAATCTACTTTCCAAATGTGACGTTAACGAAGTCATTGAAAAAAATCTTACCCTAATGGAAGATTGCTTTGCGACTCATTGTAAAAGTCGTCCTAAATGCCCAACGGGAGCTACAGGCCCAACAGGTGCGGTTGGTGCAACTGGCACTGACTGCACAGGAGGGGTTGGACCAACAGGACCCACAGGTCCATCAGGCTCAATTCTTGGTATAGTCGGACCAACAGGGGCTACCGGTATTACAGGTTTAACAGGTGTTACCGGTACAACAGGAGCTACAGGAATTACCGGAGTTACCGGAATCACCGGTAATACCGGTTTAACGGGTCCGACAGGTGTAATAGGCGCTACCGGCGTAGGAGTTGCTGGAAATACGGGTGCGACTGGTGCAACAGGGATAACAGGAGCTACAGGCTTGACCGGAATGACCGGTGTTACCGGTCCAACAGGTGCAACAGGGGCTACAGGCTTAACCGGCGCTACTGGTGGCGTAAATAATTTAGCACCTGTTGATGAACTTACATCAAATATAAATGGAGCTACGCTAACAGGAACAACATTAAACTTAAACGCTGCAAGTGCTTCTTTTGGTGGTGTTGTAACAACAACTCCTCAAACTTTTTCCGGTGAAAAAACTTTTAATGACGATGTGACCATTGTTACAACGGCGGATTTAATTTTAAATTTAAGTGATACTAGTCAAGTCAAACAAGGCGCTGATCGTTTAATTACTTATAAAAACTTTGGATTATTTGTCGGAGTTAATGCCGGTAACCTTTCGATGACAGGGTTTTTAAATAATGGATTTGGCGATGGAACGCTTGACAGTGTAACTTCCGGATCTTTCAATAACGCCTTCGGAAATCCTGATCCAGTTCTTCTAAATCCAACACTTGGAGCACTTACCACAGGGGAATACAACAATGTATTTGGAAGTAATTCACTTACAAGTTTACAAAGCGGAGTTGATAACAACGTATTCGGTTCTAATTCCGTTAATTCATTAGTTACCGGAAGTGGCATAGTATCTGTCGGGAATAATAACCTTCCGTTTATGACTTCAAGTGGTAATATTGCAATCGGTGATAATGTGGGTGCTTTAGCAACAACTGCTACCGGAAATATTTTAATCGGTACTACCTGTGCAGCTGGATTAACAACGGGTCAAGAAAACGTTTGTATCGGAGAATCTGCGGGAAACATTATTGGCGCAAGTACAAAGAATACTTATATAGGTCATCAAGCGGGATTGAATGCTAATGGAAGTGACAATGTTTTTGTTGGTTGGAGGGCAGGTTTAGGTGCAGGCGCAGCGGCAGGTGTTACTGGTGAAAACGTTGTTATAGGAAGTTTAGCAGCTCAAAGCTTAAACAGTGGTTCCTATAACACCATTGTCGGAGGGGATGCCATAGCTCCGTTGTTAACATCAGGCTCTAATAATTCAATTTACGGAAATGCTGCAGCACCTGCCTTAACGACCGGATCCCATAACATCATTATTGGTCAAGGTGCCGGAGCAAATATTTCAACGGGTACTACCGGAATCTGCATCGGAAGTCCCGGCAGTGCGGTCCCAGCTTCCATCAATATAGGAGAGCAAGGAATTCATACCAGTTGTACAATAGCCGGCATTAGTGGCGTGCCGGTATCAGGTGCTGCTGTTTATGTAAATGTAAATGGACAACTCGGCGTATTTAGCTCGTCGGAAAGATTTAAAAACAGTATTAAAGCTCTTTCCACTGACATATCCAAGAAAATTTATGATATGCGTGTAGTAGATTTTTATTATAATGATCTGCCCTCAAAAATACAGTATGGAATGATCGCTGAAGAAATGGCAGAAATAATGCCTGAGATAGTCCTTCGAGATAATGATGAAGCTGATGGTCAGCCTCGTGCGATTCAGTACCACCTAATTCAACCGTTAATGCTCAAAGAATTGCAGCAGCATGAAATGAAGCTTGACTCACTTCCGGCCTACAAAGTTTATACTGTTGCAAATCAGCCGATCACTTTAGATAGCGGGAATATTACAAGGATGAGTTCAAGAGGCTTAATTACATCTTCAGCCTTGACGAATGTAGAGATTGTCACGGAAGGTAAAACTGTAACAATTCATATCCCATCAATGAACATCTCTTCTATCGATGGCTCGCCTAGCGTGATTAGCATCTTTACCGAGGATCACCCATTACCAAGTAATATTTCTTCCAATCAATACATGGAGTTTCCTTGTACCATAATTGAATCAGGTATTCGAACAACGGGTTTCATTAGTGTAAACAATAACACAATTACGCTTTCTAAATTTGATGAATCTGTAATTAACACGCCATTTACAACAACAGGTATCAGTATTACTTTTATACTAGACTAATACTTAGCTTGACTTTCAAAACTTTCGGGATAAAATCCCGAAAGTTTGAGCCAAAATTTGACGTGAAAAGATTGCTTTAATGATTTTAATTAACAAACTAAGAGAAAATATGTTTAATTCTTGCCGCAAAACACAAATTTACTTTTTTTTACTGATGGGCGGAATTGCATTTACTCCGCTTAAGGGTGAATTAAAGAAAGATTCTCAAAGCCCTTTTATTAAAGAGGATTACTCTAATCTGAAGCTTATAGATAGAAGAATTATAACATTACAAAACTCAGACGACTCCTTTTCCGATTCCAGCGAAATCCAAAATGAACCGATTGCTACTATTTTGAATGACGGGTTGCTATCGGTTGCACGGGAAAATAAGGAACAAACTTTTTGTATCGTTGATTTTTATGAATATGATTTAAATTTACTTTCTCAATTTGATGTAAATGAAGTCATTGAAAAAAATAGTGTACAAATGGAACATTGCTTCAAATCTCATTGCAAAAAACAACCTCGTGGACAAACGGGACCAAGAGGTGCAACCGGGGCTACAGGACCGAATGGTCTGGGGGGTACCGGAGCAACGGGTCCGATCGGTGCTACAGGACCAACATCAACCATTTTCGGCGCTACAGGGGCTACAGGAAGCACAGGTTCAGCTGGTGTCATAGGAATAACAGGGCCAACCGGTGTAAGTGGAGCTCCGGGGGTAATAGGTACAATTGGCGACGTTGGTCTAATCGGTGCAACAGGTGCTAATGGTTTTGGCGCAACCGGAGCTACCGGCGTCACTGGTCCTACAGGCGCTACAGGGTTAACGGGAGCTATTGGTTTTAGCACACCGGGAGCAACCGGTGCTACCGGAGTTACAGCAGCCACCGTTATGACAGTAGAGTTAACATTGGCACCTGTTGGTGAGGATTCAAATGCAACTGGTGCCACCATCACAGGTGCAGTATTAAACTTTGAAGCTGCCGATCCTACATATGGTGGATTTATGACTGCAACGGATCAAACAATTGCAGGACCAAAGACCTTTAATAATGATGTGGAAATTGATACATCGGCTGACTTAATTTTGAATTTGAGCGCAACAAGTCAAGTCAAGCAGACCACTGCAAATAGATTAATCACCTATAATAAAGGGATTTTTGTAGGATTAAATGCCGGTAACACAACAGGAACGGGAGCTGGAAATAGTTCATTTGGCGCAAACTCTCTTGATAGTTTTACTACCGGGGATTCAAATAGTGCATTTGGAGACCAAACCCTTACTGCACTTACGACTGGTGATTTTAATAATGTTTTTGGCTTTCGGTCTCTTACAAGTCTTCAAAGTGGCTCTAACAATAATGTATTTGGCGCCCTTTCAGCTCCACTTTTAGTTTCAGGAAATTCTAATATTTCGATCGGGACGGAGAATCTTTTAGATTTAATAGGATCAAACAATATAGCAATTGGGGGTTCTGTTGGCGAAAATATAACCACAGGGACAGCGAATATTTTAATTGGAGGATTTTCAGGCCAAGCTATAACAACAGCATCCTTTAATACATATATTGGAACTCTAGCAGGAAATAGGAGTACTCTTGGTAATAACACAGCTCTTGGCTATGAAGCAGGAGTTAATTCTACGGGAGCAGACTGTGTTTTTATTGGCAACGAGGCAGGTATAGGAATTTTAACCGTGACACCTTCAAATAATAATGTAGCCATTGGAAATTTTGCAACACCGGAACGAACAACAGGCTCAAGTAACACAACAGTAGGTGGAAAATTCTTTGACCCTGTTGCGCCTGGTTTTGTTGCTGTAGCTGTAAATTTACAAACAGGTTCCAATAACGCAATTTATGGGAATGCAGCGGCGTTTAATTTGGAGTCAGGAAACAATAACATTGTGATAACTACCTTACTTGACTCCCCTATAATTGGGGCTGCAAGTACAAGTAATACGATTTGTATTGGTGCTACTGCAAGCCCAAATTCCTCATCCATTAAAATAGGAAATACCCAAACAAGTTGTACAATTGCAGGCATTAGTGGGGTGACGATAGCAGGTTCAGAAGTTTATGTTACGGCAGGTGGCCAACTCGGGGTGCTTGTCTCATCGGAAAGATTTAAAAACAGTATCGAAACGCTTCCCACTGAAATATCTAAGAAACTTTATGATATGCCTGTTGTAGATTTTTATTATAACGATCTTCCCTCAAAAATCCAATATGGTTTGATTGCTGAAGAAATAGCTGAAATAATGCCTGAAATTGTACTTAGAGACAATGATGAAGTGGGCAGTTTGCCTCGTGCCATTCAGTATCATTTGATTACTCCTTTGATGATCAAAGAATTGCAAGCCCAAGAAACCAGACTTAATGCCATACCCCCCTATCAGGTCTATTCTCTTGAAAACCAGCGTATAGCTTTAAATAACGGCTTGATTACGATGATGAGTTCACGAGGAATCGGAACAATTTCTTCCTTATCAAATGTAAAATTTGTTCTTGATGGAAAAAAAGCAACTGTTTATATCCCATCCATGACAATTTCTTCGATTAACGGCTCTGCTACTTCAATTGACATTTTTAATCATGATAACCCACTGCCAAGCAATTATGCTCCAAGTGAAAACATTGAATTCCCTTGTGTTGTAGTTGAATCCGGCATTAGAACAACCGGATTTATTAGCGTAAACGATAATAAAATTACACTTTCAAAACTTGATGGATCAGTAATTAAAACGCCTTTTAAAACCCATGATATCAGTATTACTTATATCGTAGAATAAAGCATGTCATAACTTTCGGGAAATGCTTCTTTGTAGATCCCGAAAGTTTCTAATCTCCATTTGTACATCTTTACAGTTAATGATTTTAAAATTAACCATTTACATTCCTAAAATGTTGCATTAACTTCGCCTTGCATTCAATTCTCATGTTATTAAACATTTAGATAAATAACATCTTCTGTTAAATTGTCTACAAACTAAAACAACAAGAAATACATGATTCAATTTTCCCACTTACCAAATGAAATCCATCTCCTTATACAAACCTACCTTGATAAAAGAGGCGCCGCAAGCTATTTCCTTTCATGCTCAGGTCATTGTAGATCCTTAACTAATAATAATTTAGCTTGGCAGAAAATTTTTCCGGAGATTTCCTTTCCTAAAAAAATAAAATCAAAAACTTACTTAGATTTGCAAAAAGTAATGACGATGCATGAAGTGTTGGAGCGGATCGATCTATTTGCAAAGAATCTTCTTATAGGGCAAAGGGGCACATTCGAGTGTATTTTCCCTTTTATTAGAGAGAGCTGTCTTAAAATTTCATTGAAAATAGACTTTTTTTTAAAACAAAACAAAGCTCTTTTAAGAAACAGAAAATTGCCCCGCACCTCAAACTCTATTACTTATATTTTTATGAACAGAACTACCCATTTATTTCAGCATGAAGTAAAGCATGAGAAAGAACCTTATATTTCAGATAAAAGTCTATCCGTTGTGCTCTTTACATGCCATCAAATCGATCTATGTTTACCACACGAGTTCATGATTTATGAGCAAATAAAAAAAATCATCCAGAAAGTGCTTGAAGAAAAAGCTACAAAGCTTAATAGCTCGATCAAAATGAAACCTTTAAAAAGAGTTACTTTATGAATTTAATTAATGATTTACCAAAAGAGATCAATCTTGAAATTCAAGTTTACTTAGATAAAAAAAGCGCTGCCAACTACCTGTTAACTAGCAAAACCTGTAACAGCTGGTTAACTGCTAATAATGAAGCTTGGTACCAAATCTTTCCCGCGATCACTTTCAAAAAAAGCATCCCCGCTAAAAAATATTTAGATTGTTGTGCCATCAGTTCTTGCAGTATGCTAGAAGTTAAGATAAACGATTTTAAAAAGGGGCTTCATAACGGACTACTTGGAAAATTCATCTTATTATTCCCTTTTAATCCAAGTTCCAACTTAGAATTTGAAGTTAAATTTGAAGCTGAGATGAATGGTTTTGTTTTTTTTAATGGATTTACACCAATTAAACCAATGAAAGCTACATTAACTGAGACTTATATTTACATGAACAAAATTGAAAATTTGGTAGAAGGACTGATTTCGTTTTCATATCAAAATAATATTCCTTATACTTCACTTGGGCTTAAAACCACATGCTCTTATTTTGCCGAAGTTAGAGGTACTAATTGTGATAAGGATATTGGAGAGGTGTTTAGAAAGGTATTTAATAGTGTTCCAAGTGAAGCATATTTATTTACTGAAAACTTTCATAATCATCATGCAAGCTGGGAGCTCCAAAAATTAGCCATGGCTACTGTAGCAATATCTAGTATGATATTTTTGAATTGGGGCTCTTCTTAAATGTGAAATTTTTCAAATTTTTTATTTTCAAGTAGCCAGTTATCACTCAAGTTGCTAGTCGCGTATGCGACGGAAGCATGTAGCCACGGGTGCAAACCCGTAGTTAAAATCAAAATAAAAATATAAGCCACGTAGTGGCGACAGAAAATTTATTAATGGTATATTTTCTGTCGCAGCTAACGCAGCTTAATTTTTTAATATTTCAGACCACGGGTTGACACCCGTGGCTACACGCTTTTCGTCGCATTCGCGACTAGCAAACAACGACAAAAAGTTAGCTTAAATGAGCATGTTTTGGAATTGTAAACAATGTCTTTGAATATTAAAAATCAAAAAAATCATTGCCTGCATCTCTCACATAAAAACAAAGGCAAAATAAAACGATCATTTCTCTACCAATGGCAGAGCATTATCTCCATCTCTTCAATGAAGCGGCTAATGGATCATCGACCTTATGTTAATTTATGTAAAACAATTCACATAATTTATTTATTGTAAAAATAGTATTATTATATTAACTTATTTAATAAAAAACCTAACCATAAGAAGGAACAAGATGGGACCAATCAATTATATATTCCCAGAAAATAATCTGGAAATTCAAAATCATTTAGATCTAAATACCCTAAAAAGCTATTCAAGTGTCTGTCATGCTTGGAATAAACTAGTCACTGAAAATGATCCATTGTGGAAAAAAATTTTTCCCGGAATCTTTTTTCCAAAGGAAATGAAAGCAAAAGAGTATCTTAACCTGAATGTTATCAAGTGTCTTAAATCTAGTGATGATGTCATTGCTCTTGTGGAGAAACTCAAGTCCAAGCTTATACTTGGACACACAGGAACACTAATCTGTCTTCTTCCTTATAACAAATATGATCATTGCTTTAAAATGATATTCAATGCTCAACATTTTGATTATGAAATAAAGCATCATTCATATGTGATAGAAAATTTGGAAGACAATAATTTAAAAGAAACTTACATTTTTACGAAAACACTTAGAGGTTTACCTCAAAAAGATTCGAGTATTGTATGCAATGGTCATCTAGAGGGGATACAAAACCAATTTAAAGTTTGGTTTAAATAACGATACTGAGTTCTAATCATGGTCAATTTTATTTCCAATCAAATGAAACGAAAAAAAATGATGTGTATTCAACTAATGCCCTAGTTCTCATGTTATTTAAAATGATGGGTAATGTGCTTTGATTTTGGCTCTACTTAAGAGCAAACTTGCAATGCTAACAAAACCTAATTTAACTTCTATGATTTTT
>JBBSJT010000082.1:0-9907 GCA_038257035.1 Chlamydiia bacterium | reverse complement strand
GCTGTTTTTTCAAATAAAGAGTATGAAGAGTTTGACACAATCATCAATATTCAAGGTGATGAGCCCTGCATAGAAACGGATGTTATTTCAAAAGTTATCGATGCATTAGATGATCAAGCTTCCATGTCTACTGCTGTTATGAAATTGGAAAACGAAGCTGATGCCTTGGACCCCTCAATTGTTAAATGTGTTTTTGACAAAAATGGCAATGCAGTTTATTTTTCAAGGGCTTTAATTCCTGCCGGCAAAACATTAACTTACAAATCGAACGTGGATTATTACAGACACCTTGGCATTTATTGTTTCAAGCGCCATTTCCTTTTAAAATTTGCCGCTTTAAGCGAAACTCCCTTACAATTATCGGAAGATTTAGAACAATTAAAAGTATTAGAACATGGGTATAAAATCAAAGTTGCCATTGTCCATAGCACAAGCATTGGCGTTGACACCCCTGAAGACATCAAAAAAATAGAGACGATTCTATGCAAACAAAATTCATTTTTATAACAGGCGGAGTCTGTTCTTCACTTGGGAAAGGCCTTTCATCTGCATCGATTGGAATGCTGCTTGAAAAGAAAGGGTTAAAAGTTGCTCTTCTAAAACTTGAGCCTTACTTAAATGTAGATCCCGGCACAATGAGCCCTTTTCAGCATGGCGAAGTTTATGTCACCGATGATGGCGCTGAAACTGATCTTGATTTAGGCCATTATGAGCGCTACACAAACTCCCCTCTTTCAAAAGCCTCAAACGTTACTTCAGGCCAAATTTACAGCACGGTGATCAGACGCGAACGTCAAGGCGATTTTCTTGGTAAAACCGTGCAAGTGATTCCTCATATTACGGACGAGATCAAGCAGCGCATTTTACTTTGTGCAAGACAAGAAGAAAACATTGATGTGGTTCTTGTTGAAATTGGTGGAACAGTCGGCGACATTGAATCTCAACCTTTCCTAGAAGCCATCCGTCAGTTTCGTTACGATCATTTAGGATCTTGCATCAACATACATTTAACTTATGTACCCTACATTAAAGCTGCCCAAGAAGTAAAAACAAAGCCCTCACAACATTCTGTTCAGCTTCTTCGCAGTATTGGTATTTTCCCTGACATTATTCTTTTACGTGCCGAATCTACTTTGGATGAAGATGTTAAAGATAAAATCAGCCTATTTTGTAATGTGCCTCGAAAGGCTGTTATCGAAGAGATCGATGTTGAACATAGCATTTATGAGCTTCCAATCAAACTTCATGAACAAGAAATTGACAAAATTATATGCAAACTACTGAATCTTAATGATATAGATATTGATTTATCTGAATGGAAAGCGATCATTGAGACAATTAAAAATCCAAAAGGCGTTGTTACTGTCGGATTTGTTGGTAAATACGTACAACATCAGGATGCTTATAAATCTGTTTATGAATCATTGAAACATGCTGCAAATGAAGTTGGATACAATATTAACATTGAAAGATATGAGGCTGACCGCATCATCGAGAATGGGACTGTTGATAAAGCCATTTCAGGCTGCGATGGGTATTTGGTTCCCGGCGGTTTTGGAGAAAGAGGCTGGGACGGCAAAATAATGACTGCAAAATATTGCCGTGAGAATAAAATACCTTATTTTGGTATCTGCCTTGGTATGCAAGTTTTGGCAGTTGAATTTGCAAGACACGTTCTTAAGTTGGAAGATGCGAATTCGACAGAGATCGATGCTGAAACAAAATATCCGGTTATCTCTTTACTTAGCGAGCAGAAAGATGTCAAAGATATGGGCGGAACTATGCGCCTTGGGGCTTTTATTTGTGATATAAAACCCGGAACAAATGCTGAAAAAGCCTACAAATCTCTTAAAATAAGTGAGCGTCACAGACACCGTTATGAATTTAACAATAAATACAAAGAGATGATGGAGCAAAAAGGCTTTGTTGTTGCAGGTACCTTGCATGAGGCAGGTCTTTGTGAAATTGCAGAAGTTAAAGACCATCCTTGGATGGTTGGAGTACAATTCCACCCTGAATTTAAATCAAAACCAACAGCCGCTCACCCATTATTCAAAGCCTTTATTCAAGCGATGATTGCTAACCAAAAAGAAAGAAATGGAACCACAAAAATTTAAGGCCTCAAGAATCATCGGAATCGATTATGGTGCGGCCAGATTTGGCATTGCGGTTTCCGATGAAACTAAAATTATCGCTTTTCCCATGATGACCATCGAAAGCATGGGAAAATCAGAGAAAAGCGTTAATAAAATTCTAGAGACTTTAATGGAAGCCGCTCATCTTAATAGATATGAGATTGCAGAAATTGTAATTGGCCTACCGCTTAAGATGAGCGGTAAGTTTGGCATGCAAGCTGATGATGTTACTCACTTTGTGAATATTCTTAAGACGAAAACAGACATTCCGATTGTTGTTTGGGATGAGCGACTGACAACCGTCCAAGCTGAAAAGTCTTTAAGAGAAGGTGGCATGTCGCGCAAGAAAAGGTCTAAGGTCATTGATAAGGTCGCCGCGGTTATCATCTTGCAGAGCTACCTCGATAGCCGTATCAGACACTAGTTTGAGTGGATTTTACCAAGAGAGGCCTAAGAGATAGTTGCAACAGGCTTATTTAGAGGACAAACTTATAGAGAAGATGTTAAATCATCCCTTTTCTGATTTTTTACCAGTGAGTCAGTGAGGAGCTGCACGAGAACAGTGAGGGGTTTCTTATATCATAAACTTTTTGACTTTCAAGAGCCTCTCACTGACCTCATACAGCTTCTCACTGACTCACTGGTAAAAAATCAAAGATATTAATTACATTCCTCTCCTGCTTCTCTCTTTTTGCTCCTCTCTTGATCTCTGTGTAAAAAAAATAGCTATTTGCAAACAAAATGCTATTTGCAAAAAACTTGACTACCTGATAAAACTAACTAAACATAAAATGCTACGGACAACTAAAGACAATGCAAATACCTTTTGAAAATCCTCTTCAAGAAAGCGGAAGAACACTCAAAATCGCTGATCCTTGCATCATGGTTATCTTTGGGGCAACAGGCGATCTAACATCCAGAAAACTTGTTCCGGCTCTTTACAATCTTATGATCGATGGAGAGCTTCCCGCTCACTTTGCCTGTGTCGGTTTTGCAAGAAGACCAAAAACCCACGATCAATTCAGAGATGAATTATTCGAAGCGATTAATAACTACTCAAGAAATAAGCCTGTTGACAAAGAGATATGGGAGACTTTTAAAAATCAAATTTTTTATCATCAATCTGAATTTGATGATGATAAAGGTTATGAAGGATTAAATACAGTTTTAACGGATCTTGATAGTAAATTCGGCACCAACGGAAACCGTTTATATTACCTCTCCACTCAACCAAGCTATTTTCCGGACATCATCAAACGGTTAAACGATCATCGCCTAATCTACCCAATCGATCAATCCAAAAACAAATGGTCCAGAGTGATCATTGAAAAGCCTTTTGGTCACGATTTAGAGTCAGCAGAGTCTCTACAGCAAGAAATTGTTAAATATCTTGATGAAAGCCAAATTTACAGAATAGACCATTATCTTGGAAAAGAAACAGTACAAAACCTTCTTGTTTTTCGCTTCAGTAACCTTATTTTTGAATCCATTTGGAACAATCGCTTCATTGATCATGTTCAGATTACTGTAGGTGAAGAAATAGGGATTGGAACACGCGGACGTTTTTTTGAAGAAGCCGGTATTGTTCGAGACATTGTTCAAAACCATATGATGCAACTTCTATCACTTGTGGCAATGGAATCTCCAACCAATATGAGCGCCAATGCCATTAGAAACGAGAAAGTAAAAGTTGTTGAATCGATCAGGACATTGCCATTAAATGCACTTGACACTCATGCCATTCGAGGTCAATATGGAAAGGGCTTTATTGATGGCCTAGATGTTAAAGGTTATAGGGAAGAGGATAATGTTGCAAAAGATTCTAATGTTGAAACTTACGCTGCATTTAAACTCTTTATTGATAACTGGAGATGGGACGGTGTTCCATTTTATTTAAGGGCAGGAAAACGTTTACCAAAACGTGCCACAGAAATTACAATTACTTTTAAACAAGCACCGGGCACCTTATTTTGCACCAAGGAAAAAAAATTAAGACAAAACCTTCTCGTCATTCGAATTCAACCGGGTGAAGGTATATCCTTTAGGATGAACTGTAAAGTGCCGGGCATGACGTCGACTTTACAGCCCGTCAAAATGGATTTTAAATATGACTCCTACTTTGGTGCTGCCCCACCTGAGGCTTATGAAAGATTAATCTGTGACTGCATGACAGGCGATAGCACGCTTTTTGCAAGAATTGATGAAGTATTGGCCTCATGGCGACTTTTTTCCCCGGTATTAAAAAAATGGGAAGCGGAAAAAGCTACAGATTTTCCAAATTATGCGGCCGGCACCTGGGGTCCTACAGCCGCTGACGAACTTTTAATTCGAGACGGTTTTCATTGGAGACTCATATGACAAATGTTGAAATAGAAGATATCAAGAGCCAAACGCAAAACTCTAACCAAAGTTATCTTTTTAATCTTATTGTTTATTCGACATGTAAAGCAAGAACGGCTGAACTTAAAACCATTCTAGCCCGAGTCACCGAGAAATTTCCTTGTCGTATTATTCAAATTGAAAAAATATGTGAAGGCACCGATGAAATTAAAGTTTCCCTTTCAAAAGAAAAATCTGGGAAAAATGGTCAAATTACAAGCGATATTATTCAGATTTTTGTTTCCGAAAGTCAAATGGAACGCGTTCCTTTCATCATTTTACCCAACATTGTTGCCGATCTACCAGTCTATTTAATTTTTGGTGATGATCCAACTTCTGAGACAAAACTCCTTAAAAGCATGCAAGCTTTTTCAACTAAGTTGATTTTTAATGCAGCCTGGAGTGGTAGTCTTAAAGACTTTAGCAAACGCATGTCACCATTTTTACAAAATTTAAAAATCGACTTCATGGATATTTCCTGGGCACTACTTAGTGGCTGGAAAGAGCTTCTTGCCCAAGTATTTGACACCCCTCTTAAAATCTCACACCTTCAAACATGTAAAAAAATCATCATCAACTACGCTTACGAAAAACCACAGGACTTAATCGAGTCAATTTATTTGACAGCCTTTATTGCTGCAAGAATGGGTTGGGAATTTAAAGCCCAAGAAATTCAACATCACCATAAACAAGCTCTTTGCTATCAGTATCGAGGGCACGATATTAATGTTATTTTAGATCCAATCTCTGATGCACAAGCAAAAGGTGGCTCGATCATTAATTTAGAACTTTTTTCAGAAAATGGGACTGTGTATAAACTAAATAGCCTAAAAAATTCGTCTAAAATAATTTTACACATCTCTTCTGATGAAAAATGCGAAATGCCTTGTACTTTTGCCCTTCCAGACATCAATCGAGGTAATGGTTTTTTAAGAGAAGTGTTTTATCAAAGTCCCGGAAAACACTATGTTGAAACATTAGAAATGATTTCAAAAGTTAACTTTAGAGATATAAAATGATAAATTCTTACGATGAAAGACGGGATATAGTTATCCTTAATAATGAAAAAGAAGCAGTAGAGTATTGTGTGGAACATTTTATATCCACTGCGAATAACGCTATTAAAGATCATGGTTTTTTTACTGTTGCCCTGTCTGGTGGAAGCACTCCTAAAGCTATTTTTCAACTTTTAAGTGAAAAAGAAAATGCTAAAAAAGTCGATTTTACAAAAGTATTCCTGTTTTGGAGCGATGAGCGAGCTGTTCCTTTAGATGATGCGTCGAGTAATTATAAAATGGCTATGGATGCGGGCCTTAAAATGCTTGTTCCTGAAGAACAGATTTTTCCGATGAACGGGGTTGGTGATCTTGACTATAATGCTCGTCAATACGAAGCTACATTAAATGAAATTATTCCTGATGGGCGGTTGGACTTGACCATGCTTGGCATGGGCGATGACGGCCACACAGCCTCGCTTTTTCCCCATACGAAAGCTTTAAAGGTTAAAGATCGTTTAGTTGTTAAGAATGAAGTGCCCCAAAAACAATGTGAAAGACTCACACTCACCTTTAATGCCATTAACTCTTCAAAACAGATTGTACTCTATGTTTTGGGAAATGGAAAAGCTGAGATGGTAAAAACTGTTTTTGAAGCGCCCTTGAATGTCCAAGAATTTCCTATTCAGGCGGTAGGGACTAAAGAAAGTAAAGCGCTGTGGATTATGGATGCAACGGCCGCAAACTTACTATTTCCTCAATCAGTATGATTTCATCTTCTGCAACCGTCACATCATTTGAGGTTCAGAAGATTAATTCTTTTAAGAATTTTAAAAAAAGCGACTTTCACAGTTTTTTATTAAACTTAGATTTACCGACTTTTAAAGCTTTTTCTTTATTATCTAAGGAATGGAATCAAG
This sequence comes from Chlamydiia bacterium, assembly GCA_038257035.1. Taxonomy (GTDB): domain Bacteria; phylum Chlamydiota; class Chlamydiia; order Chlamydiales; family Parachlamydiaceae; genus JBBSJT01. The sequence goes on along the minus strand of JBBSJT010000082.1, from coordinate 3,478 downwards.
TAGCAACCTCCCCGCTTATGTTAAAAAAATTGATTTATTCTCATAAAACTTTTAATCCTGGAGATTGGCAAAAATTTTATCCATCTATTAAAATCGATCCCCAAACTGCAGGGTGCGCCTGGCATAAATTCCCGCTTTACATCGGCAAATTATTTAACAGTGATTGCCCGATCATTCCTAACAGAAAATTTTATGAGACCCATTTTCCTATATGGATCCCTTCCGGTTTAAATCTCATCCAATTTGTTGAAGTTCTTAAAATAAATTTACCTGTCACACATCACGCAACCTCATCGATTTGGACAAAAGATTATGGATATAATATTTTTAATGACGTCATAAAAAATTGTTCAAAGAACAAAACACTTGTATCAAGATGGGTGTTCCTACTAAAAGAGGTTATACCTTCAAGCGAAGGGAAAAATTATGTAGACCAAAAAGAAATTCTACACCGCTTAAATTTCAATAAATTTACAACATATGTTTTTCCAAGCGTTCTTGAAAGTGTTGTTTCTGTGGCTTCTCATTTTTTTAAGTTTAACAAATACATTTTAGAAGATTGCCCCACAAGATGCATCGATGCCGTTCAGCCAAAAGTTTTTGTCGGATCAAAAGAAAAATCAATTGTTTATGCAGTTGGTGGCATTAATGGGTTTTTAGAGCTTATTGGGGTCGCACCCCTCAGAACTATTTCACAAAACTACAACAAGTAAGCTAATACTAAGAGACCACCACCGACAAGCAATCAGGGCGAGTAAGATTGTAAGAGATACCTTTAGCCTCATGTAAGCCATTTAAATAAATAATTCAAATTCTAAATATTTATTTGTATTTACATCAATAGATTGGGGTGGGATAATAAATAAAAAAAAATGGAATTTTATGATTCGAAGCTTTGACTCTGTCCCTTCAGCCATTGGATCGATTTCCCCATTAGATATATTCCCGACAGAAATGAAGAGTGAGGTTTTTTCTCATTTAGAACCCCTCGAACTTCAAATTTTGTCTCGATTGAATAATCAATACAGGATAATTGCTTATGAGCTATTAAAGGTAAACCTTTATGAAAATGAATTTTTTACCCCTCATGATTGGAAAAAATATTACCCAACTTATAATCTTCCAATTTCTGAATATGAACTGGCATGGAAAACATTACCCCTCAATATTTATAACATTTTTAAGGGTGAAAAATTATGTGATACACATGTAATCGTTTGGATTCCAAAGGGTTTAAACGTTATCAAATTTATGGAACTTTTTGATGATCATGCATTCATTGAGCGTAAACATTCCTACATTGTTTCAAAAAACAAATATAAACTAGAAGTGTGGAAAAATGCGTTGAAACTTGGCGGAACCGTCGAAACAAGAAAATCACAATGGTTGATCCTATCAAGAACCATTATGGCGGAAAGCGGGTTCAAAGCTTTTAAAGTGCAAAAAAAAATGATGAATCAAAAAACAAATGATTTGATGAATTATCGTGTACCTACCATACTGGAAGTTATCGTAACAGCGGCTTGCATGTTTTTTAAATCAAGAATTTATTTACCTTATAACACCATTACAAGATGCTGTTCAAATAAAACAACTCAAATGCTTGTCGGATATTACACATATAGCGTCCACTTGCCTTACGAAGATTGCACACACCTTACAGTATTAAATGCCCCACACTATAACTTCCAAAGAATAGGGCTATGCCCTGTTGGAAAATTCACCAGCGAAGAGGACTTATGATTTCTATACTTACACCAAAAGAAAGCTGTAATTTTACAGAAAATTATAGCGAGCTTGCGCCTGTTCAAAAATGGATGAATGTGCAGAAATTAGCGGTGACTCATTTAAAAGAAGCAGATTTATCTCTCGATGATCTTTATGTTTGTCACATAAGCAACTTTTTCCCAAGAAATGGCATCGTTCTACCAAGAAGTAATTATGAAAAATCGGAAAAAATGCCGGATGAGATTCATTCTTTTAGCAAAAAAATGTTTTGTGTGATGCGATCGACGGTTCATTTTGCTTTAAATTCGGTTGCAGAAGATCATAAAGATTTTAAAACTGATAAGCATTTTTTAGTGATTGATAAATTTAAAAATTGTAAAGATCAGCTCATAGCAGGTTATGCAGAAGATATTTTCTGTATTGGGCCTTATAAATTATCTGATGATGCTGTAATTATACTCCCTGAATTCTTAAAAGAAAGTACGGGGGTTAAGTCACAAATCAATAAGTTAACTAAAAAAATACAAATTATTTATCACGATACAAATGTAAAAATTGCTGCGAAAAATTGGTTTCAAAAAAATGAAATTCCATTTTTTATGCCCGTTTCAGGCGATGCCGATATGCCCAATTATTATCATAAAATCGGTAAAGATCAATTTACCTCAAGTCTTCATCTGATGAAGATGAGCAATATAAGATTCTGTACTCATGATATTTCGCCAATGAAACAAATTGAAATCTTAATTACTGACAGCATTAAAATTCATTTTCTACCCAAATTTAAAATCTCTTTTCTAAATTCCTCTTACGAAGAAATTTGCAACACTTTGCGAAAGTATAGCAAAGCGCTTTTAGTTAATGGGCTTTTTCCATTAAATTCTAATCAAAAATACTTCATTAAATCGTTTGAAAAAACGGTTTTGTTAGCTCTTCAAATCTTACATGAGGCTAAATCTATTGAGTTGCTAAAAAGCAATATAGAAAGGGATGAAGAACTATTTACACATTATGATTCAGAAGTAGATTTTAATCGGAAGATTGAAATCCAAGTGACCACAAAACGCCTGAGCGAACTTACAAAGATGCCCTTTATGGCTTATTATCGACAAGGTTGCAACACTATTGTTGATGCTGCTTTACAAGTAGAAAATCATTTTGTGGCTGAAAAACTTCAAGAGACTTTTGAGAATCGATTTAAAACAAGTTTTACAGTTGAAACCCACGATGAAATCCCCTACGTTGTTTTAAAAGGTGTAAATTTGACTGGTATTGCAAACTGCATCTGGAAATAAATACAGGTAAGAACTTTTGTTAAAGGAGGGGATTTTTCACTTTCAAATAACATCAGTATATAACGCTTGCTAGGCGTTGTTTCAAGCAATTATAAAGCAGGCCTTCAGCCTGCGATCATAACGTTATGATACCTAGGGCTTTGCCCTAGGCTTTTATAAATCAGGCCTTCAGCCTGGAAATACTCTTTTTCAGGGCAAAGCCCTGGTTTATAACAGCCTAGGGCAACGCCCTAGGTTGAGTGGATCATTATTGCAGGCTGTAGGCCTGCCTTATAATTATTTACAAAATCTGGAAATGAGATAATCAATAGCAACTTGAATTATACTTTCATTAAACGATTGAGGTTTTCACTGTTAATTGTCCGATCATTTTGGTAACTTCTAATGGTAAAACTTTAAAATTGCCTTCATCCAAATTGACAATAATATTTTTCTTATCTGCCGCTCTTTTGGTT
>JBBSJT010000081.1:0-10047 GCA_038257035.1 Chlamydiia bacterium | reverse complement strand
AGAGCTCTGCAACTAGGAATTGAAATTATTGGGGAGATTGAACTAGGGGCGAGGTACTTAAAGAATCCATGCATTGGTATTACCGGCACGAACGGTAAAACGACGGTGACACTTCTTGTTGAGCATGTTTTAAAAAATTCCGGAAAAAAGGCTGTTGCTGTTGGTAATGTTGGGAAGCCCTTAACTACTTATTTATTAGAAAATCCAAGTGATAGCGATATTTTAGTTATCGAATTGAGCTCTTATCAGATTGAGACTATGTCATCAAAGATTCTTGATACCGCAGTTATTTTAAATATCACTCCCGATCATTTGGATCGTTATTTAAATTTAAATGATTACGCTAAATCTAAAATAAAAATTAGGCATTGTTTAAAAATAAGTAACTTTATAGTTCATGAAACTTGTTTTGATGAATTTAAAGATTTTTTTCAAGGTTCTAATATTCAAAAGTTTGGGTACAATCTTTTAAGCGATCTTTTTACTGACTTAGAAAATGTATATTTTAATGGAAAATTCGAATATAAATTACCTGTAAGCATGAGTGGTAATTTTAGTTACGAAATTGAAAATATGATGGCAGCTTTTGCCCTGGTTAAAAATTTTGTTACAACCGAACAATTTTTGAATGGCTATCTTTCGTTTAAAAAGCCACCCCATCGTCTTGAATTTGTGAAACAAGTCAATTTAGTGACTTATTATGATGATAGTAAGGGAACGAATATCGACGCAGTCATGAAGGCTGTAGCTTCATTAAGAAACCCTCTCTATCTAATTGCAGGCGGTGTTGATAAAGGTGCAAGTTATGAGCCTTGGAAAGAGGTTTTTAATGGAAAAGTAAAAGCCGTTTTTGCAATTGGTCAGGCGGCAAATAAAATAAAAAAAGAGCTTTTCCCGGATATTGAAGTAGAGATTGTGGAGACACTGGAAATGGCAGTTAAAAAAGCGGCATCTGTTGCAGTTAGCGGTGAGTCCGTTTTATTATCTCCCGGTTGCTCCAGTTTTGATATGTTTAAGGATTATAAGGATAGAGGAAACGCCTTCAAAAGATGCGTAAACCTTCTTTAAAAAGGAAATAGAAATGAATAGAAGAGATATAATAATAATAACAGTGTTAATTAATACAGGCTTACTGTCTGCACTTGCAATGATGGCCATTAGTACAGACGATCAAGGGTTAATGGACCAAACCGAATTTAATCAGTTAGCAACAAATCATGAAACTGATAAATTAAAAGATGAGCCGATCGCTATTGTTCATAATACTACGATTTCAACCGATGAGTGGGACACAGTTTTAAAAGATTATGTCGCATCTAACTCTTCCCAGATGGTGCAACCACTTGATGATATGGTAGAAGAATTTGAAACCCCCGTTGTAAAAACTGCAGAAGCTCCTAAGGCAAAAGCTCAGCCGATTGCTATTACAACCCCTAAAAAAGTTGTCGAAATTAGCCCAAAAAAAGCTGTCGAAGCAAATCCTAAAAAGGGTGTTGAGATTACTGTAAAAAGAGGAGACGTTTTAGAGAAAATTGCTAGAGCAAATGGAACAACTGTCGAGCAAATTAGAACTCTAAACCAATTAAAAAATGATCGTTTAACAGTTGGTCAAACGCTTTATGTGCCGACTAGTACAGAAAAGAAAATTACTCCACAAGCTAAAGTTGAACAGAAAAGTTTGGCCGAGAAGAAAAATTCAGTTGACGAAGTTGAGTATTACGTCATTAAGAGCGGTGACAATCCATGGAAAATTGCCAAGCAGTATCATGTGAAATTTGATGATCTTTTAAAATTGAATCATCTGGATGAAGAAAAGGCGCGCAACCTGAAAATTGGCGATCGAATTCGTGTGAAATAGCATGATACGGCTCATTTTATTGATTACCGTCACTTCAATTTTTGCAATTGGGCTCGTCATGATCTTTAGCACCACATCTGCTGAAGTTTTAGATCATGATCTTGCAAGAAGCACGCACACTAGCCTTGTGCGCCAGATGTTGTTTGCAGTCGCAGGCGTAAGCCTGTCTCTTGTCATCTGGAAAGTCAACTATCGAAATATCATTTTGTTGAGTCCAGAATTGCTTCTGTTTTTCACCTTTTTGCTAGTCCTTGTCTTGATTCCTGGGATTGGTCGCGAAATGAATGGATCCAAACGTTGGATCACACTTTTTGGCCTCTCTTTTCAACCCTCTGAATTTGTTAAGTACTTGATTCCTGCATTTTTGATTCACCGCTTTTTAAGCTTTGAAGAAGGGAAAATGGGGCCCCAAGATTTTTTTAAAACTTTAGGCTTTGTAGCAGTTCCCATGGTTCTTATTTTGATTGAACCAAATAATGGAACATTTGCCGTGATTGCAACCCTGGTTGTAATTATCTGCTTTCTTGCACGCATTTCATATAAATACTGGGCCATTCCTTTACTTATGTTTACTCTTGTAGGTGGGGTCTTTGCCTACAATTTACCCTACGTTGCCGCAAGACTTACAAGCTACCTTGATCCTGAATTAGATTTGAGAGGAAAAGGCCATCAGCCTTATCAGGCAAAAATTGCAGCAGGCTCCGGTAAGGTCTTTGGTAAAGGACCGGGAAATAGCTTGCAGAAGCTTAGTTATTTACCGGAAGCCCAAAATGATTATATCGCCGCTATTTATGCCGAAGAATTTGGATTTTTGGGAGTTACCCTTTTAGTTTTTTTATATATGATCTTGGCGCTTTGCGGATTTTATATTGCTTTTCAGGCAAATGAGTTGGAAGGTTTTTATATGGCAGCTTCAATTACCTTTTTGATTTGTTTTCAAGCTTTTTTAAATCTAGGTGTTGTTTCAGGGTTACTTCCAAGTACAGGTCTTAATTTACCCCTCTTTAGTCAAGGTGGCAGTTCGCTAATGGCCAATATCGCTGCCCTTGGCCTCCTCCTCAACATCTCCACTGTCACGGTCTCCACCACAAGATTTTTCACCGCAAAAATATAACCGCTTTCTGAGCATTTTTTTACCAAAGTTTGTGATGCTTTTTTTACCGCGAAGAGCGCGAAGAAAGACGCGAAGGCACGCGAAGAAGCGCAGCTTATGCTGCGAAAATGCAAAGAGGAAAGGGAAGACCGCTTCTTTTTCTAGTCCTTCCTTGTTCTTTTCGCGCTTTTAAGCGCGCTTCTTCGCGTTTCTTCCCGCAGCGCAAGCTGCGCTTCTTCGCGCTCTTCGCGGTAAAAAAAGCATCACAAACTTTATAATGCGAAGCATTCTCTGCGGTAAAAAAACTTTCAGAGACTCTGTGGTAGAAAATGCTTGTAAAAAATGAGTTACTTCAGATAATAGTCTTTTAGTAAAAGGAATTTAGATGAATAAGAAAGTCATGATTGTTGTTGGCGGCACAGGCGGACACGTTTATCCAAGCGTATCCCTTGCAAACGATCTTTATAAAGCAGAGCCCGGAATTACCTTGATGTTTGTCGGTGGGGATCTTAAAAACAATAGCTTTTTTGAGCATCAAAAATTCTTAAACGAAAGCGTTGAATGTGCTCCTGTTAATAGTAAAAACCCAATCAGACTTTTTAGAAATGTAATCAAAATACTTAAAGGTGTATGGCAGAGCCGCTCCATCATAAGACGCTTTAAACCTGATTTGATTGTGGGTTTTGGAAGCTTTCACACATTTCCAACGCTTGTTGCTGCAAAGCTTGTTGGAATACCCATTCTTCTACATGAAGCTAATAGCGCCCCAGGAAAGGTTAACCGCCTACTTTCAAAGCATGCAGTAGCTACAGGAATTCATTTTCCTGAAACTGCCGATTTTTTACAGGGAAAAACAATTGAAGTGGGTGTACCTTTAAGAGAGGGGTATAGCTTAGGCAACTACACCAAAAGGGAAGCAAGGAACTATTTTTTACTAGATAAAGATAGAATCACATTATTAGTATTTGGGGGCTCCCAAGGTGCAAAAAAAATCAATCAACTAGTTTCAGAAGCCTTAAGCCAATATTTTGAGGGTCACAAGGAATGCATCCAAGTTCTTCATTTTTTAGGTGAAGCTGAAAATCAAAAGGAATTTCAAGATCTTTACGACAAAAACGAAATTAAAGCCACCGTGAAAAATTTTGAAACTCGCATGGATTTGGCATGGGCCGCAGCTGATTTACTCATTTCAAGAGCGGGCGCTGCAACGATTGCAGAACAGATGGAATTTGAAGTGCCGGCGGTACTAATTCCTTACCCTTTTGCAAGCGATGCTCATCAAGATAAAAACGCCAATTTTATGTCAAACATTGTGGGTGGTTCCGTTACCTTTTTGGAAAAGGATCTTGATTCAAAAATTCTCGGAAAAAAAATCAGCACCCTTTTAAATCACGACCGGATTTTACTTGATGCGATGCAAGATGCTTTAAGATTATACAAAAAAACGGCAAGACAAAAAGACATGTGTACGTTTGTTTTAGACCACTTATAAAGGAAAATATGAATCCAAAAATGAACTTGAGCAATTGTCACTTTATTGGAATTGGCGGAATTGGAATGAGTGCTCTTGCAGAGATTTTATTGTCAAGAAATGCAAAAGTTTCAGGGAGTGATCAAGCAACTAATGCAATGACAAGCCTTTTATCAAAGAAAGGGGCAGATATCTTTATTGGACATTCATCAAAACATATTGAACCAAAATCAACTGTTATTTTTAGCTCAAGTGTCAATGAAAGTAATCCTGAATATAAAGCTGCAATGAGCTTACAATGTGAAATTATGCATCGCTCTTGTTTACTTAAAAGTTTAATGGAAGGATACCGATCGCTTGTTGTTACTGGAACGCATGGAAAAACAACAACGACCGCTCTTTTAGTAAAAGTTTTAATGATGGCAGAATTAGACCCCTCATTTGCTGTAGGGGGGATTTCTCTTGATTTAAAAACAAACGGCTATCATGGGACGGGTGAATATTTTGTTGCTGAAGCTGATGAAAGTGATGGAACTTTTTTAAAATATTTGCCTTTTGGTGCTATTTTGACAAACATCGATACTGATCATATGGATCATTTTAAAACAAAGGAAAACCTAATTCTTTCCTTTGAAACCTTTTGTCTTAGTGTAGCATCCGACGACCATTTTTTCTTTTGCGGAGACGATGCAACCCTTTTTGATTTAGCTAAAAAAGCAAAACCCAGTGCAATCAGCTATGGATTTTCAAATCATAATCAGCTCTGCATCAAGGATTATTCTCAAAATGGATGGGAATCTTGTTTTAAGATAGAGTTTAAAGGTGAAATTTATGAAAACATTAAGCTTTCACTGATTGGTAAACATAACGCCTTGAATGCTGCTGCGGTTTTTGGTTTATGCATCCAACTAAATATTGATGAAGAAACCATCAGAAAAGCTTTTTGTTCTTTTAAAGGCGTATCAAGGCGTTCAGAAAAAAGAGGTTTTTTAAGTGGTGTCTTGCTCATCGATGACTACGCACACCATCCAACTGAAATTCAAGCGACTCTTAAAGCCGTAAGAGAAGCCGTTTTAGAAAAAAAATTAATTGCAGTGTATCAACCGCATCGTTATTGTCGAACTAAAGATATTTTAGGAACTTTTAAAGGGGCCTTTGATGAGGCATCAGAAGTGATTGTCACAGACATTTATGCATCGGGTGAAAAGCCAATCGACGGCATTTCACACGAAAATATTTTAGAAGAATTGCGAGATTTAAAAATTCCATGTCGTTATGTTGCGCGTAAAGAAATCAGTAATCATCTTTTATCAAATCTATTTCCTCACGATGTGGTTGTCTCCCTCGGAGCCGGTGATATTACACGGCTTGCTGATGAAATTATTGCAGGATCAGAACAGAAGCCAATTCAAAAATTAAAGGTGGGTCTTTTCTTTGGCGGTCGATCGACAGAACATGAAGTATCTATAAGGTCTGCTAAAAATGTTGCGATCAGTTTGAATCCTGAATATTATGAGCCTAAATTTTTTGGAATATCTAAAAGTGGAACTTTTGCATATGGACCTGAATTTTTAGAGCAAAATGAGATCCTCATTGATGCTAAAAGACTCATATCTCTCGATGTATTTGCTAAAATTCAAGAGTGTGATTTGTTTTTTCCTGTTTTACATGGCCCTTTTGGAGAAGATGGAGCCATTCAAGGCTTTTTTGAAACTTTAAATAAACCCTATGTCGGATGTGATTTTCGTGCCTCTGTTGTATGTATGGATAAAGTTATTACAAAACAGCTAATGATTTTAAATGATGTAAAAACAGCCCCGTTTGTATATTTTACTAATTACCAATGGAAAACAGATTCTGAAAACCTATTAAAAAGAATCGAAAAAGAATTATCCTTTCCTCTTTATGTTAAACCTGCACATTTGGGCTCAAGTGTGGGTGTTGGTAAGGTTTTATGTTTTGATGAATTAAAAGTATGTGTCAATAAAGCTCTAGAACTAGACGACAAGGTACTCATTGAAAATGAAATTAAAGGTCGTGAAATTGAGTTTGCAGTTCTTGGAAACAATGATCCAAAAGTTTTTCATCCTGCTGAAGTGTTGACCAATGGAAGTATGTACTCTTACGATGCAAAATATATTAGCGAAATGAAAACAAATACAAAAGCTGAACTTGAACTCGCTATTATTGAAAAGGGACTAGCTTTAGCCAAAAAAGCATATTGCATTGCCTGCTGCCAAGGGCTTTCACGGGTTGATTTTTTTCTTGATGACAATAATGAATTTTGGTTAAACGAAATTAATACAATCCCAGGATTTACTCGCATCAGTTTATACCCTGCAATTTGCATGGCAAATGGATTAACAGCCTTTGAATTAGTTGACCGCCTTATTATTCTTTCCCAAGATAAACATCGGAACCAAAAATGAAAGTCCCTTTAAGAAAGGCCCTAAAAATAATTTTTTTTAGCACCTTTTTTATTTCGGGGGGAGCTGCATTAAGCCTTGGAATTTATCAATACATCCAATTGGAAAGGGTGTATGACGAACGATACAACATCTTGGCTGTAGTACAAACTTCTACTGAAAAAGAAAATTTAAATACGGCTTACTTTGCAGAGCTTTTGAATTTATCGGTGGATCAGCCAACAAATATTTATCGGTTCAACAAAAATGCAAGTTTAAGTAAATTGGCAAAAAGTCCGCTTTTAAAAAAGGCCGCAATTAAAAAAATATACCCCGGAACCATCCAAATACATTATGTTTTAAGGATACCGGTAGCTTATTTGGCTGATTACACAAATGTTGCCCTCGATAAAGATGGCGTTGCCATTCCTTTTAAACCCTTTTTTACCCCGAAAATTCTTCCTGAAATTTATTTAGGGTTACAAGAGGAGCCTGATGATAAATTTTTAGGAAACCGCGTGACCACAAAAGAGGCAAAGCTTGCGCTTAAATTATTAGATTATTTGAATGTGCATCTAGTTTCTGATCAGACAACGTTGAAGAGAATCGATGTTTCTACAAGCTATGCTTCAAGTTTTGGTCAAAAGCAAATCGTTGTTGTAGTTGAGGATACAGTTGAAAAGATAAAAAATGGCAACCCTGTCATTACTCATTATTTGAGGACTCTACGATTGAGCTCCAACGGCTATGAAGAAGAAATTAAAGCTTATTTGGTATTAAGAGAGTATTTATTAGAAAAAAATATAGCAAAGGATTTTAAGGTCATTGATCTAAGAATCCCGGATCTTGCCTTCCTCTCAAAGTGAGGTAGTACCACGAAGTATCCACCGCTATGAGGGATTTTTTTACCGCGAAGAGCGCGAAGAAGCGCAGCTTACGCTGCGAAGAGAAAAAGAACTTAGTGATTTTTATCAATGCTTAAAGCACTTTACTCTTTTCGCGCTTCAGCGCGTTTCTTCGCGTGCCTTCGCGTCCTCCTTCGCGCTCTTCGCGGTAAAAAGAGCATTCAAGAGGGTGGCCTCTCTTGTTAAAAAAATACTATTGATAATGGAGTGTTTAAATGGATGAGATTATAGAGATTACATGGACGAGCGGAAGCTTAGATGAAGCACGCAAGATTTCAAGAAAACTTGTAGAAGAAAAACGAGTGGCATGCGCCCAAATTATTCCTTGGATAGAATCGATCTATATTTGGGATAATCAGTTAGAAACAGTTCAAGAAAGTAAAATTACTTTAAAAACAACACGCAATAATTTTGAATCGATAAAAGAATTTATTGAAAATAATTGCAAATATGAAATTCCCGAAATTATTTTTCATACCATAGAAGGTGGAAATCAGGAGTATATGAATTGGATCTTAGGTTCGATTGAATTAAAAAAATAAATATATATATACAATTTTCTTGAATAAAATTTTATTTTCAGTATTCTTCACATTAGTCTAGTTCAGATTAAGAAAGACCTGTCTTTAAAAAAAAGGAAGTTGTTTATGGTTGCATTAAATAAAGTAACAATTGCCGGTCGATTGACGCGCAAGCCGGAATTACGCAGAACTCCAAACGGAATTTGTGTAACGGATCTTCTTGTCGCTTTAAATCGTGAATTTACAACGCTTGGTGGAGATCGTCAGCAAGAAGTCTGCTTTGTAGACGTTGTTGTCTGGGGAAAACAAGCGGAAACATGTGCAAATGCACTCGATTGCTCATCGCCTGTCTTAATTGAGGGTCGTTTGCAGTTAGATGTATGGCATGCTAAGGATGGAGAAAAACGTTGTAAGCTACGAGTTGCTGCTGAAAGAGTGCAATTCTTAGAGAAAAAGTATAATAATGATAAAAATGTTGAAATGGCTAACATGACCCATACTGAAGCTTAAAACATTTAAGGCAGTTATACATGTGGCATGCAATTAAAAAAGTCATTCATCAAAATCATTATTTTCTTTTGACAACCCACGTAAATCCCGATGGTGATGGAGTCGGTGCTGCAACTGCGTTGACAGAAATTTTAATTTCAATGGGAAAAAATGTAAGATTCGTTTGCGATGGCAAAATTCCCTCGAAGTTTTCCTTTCTTGATTATCATCAGACTCACGAAATTTATGATGCTACACATGATTATCAAAACATTCAGGTCATGATTGTTTTAGATACACACAAAAAAGAAAGAATTGGTAGCGTTGCAAATCTATTAACAACAGTTAAACCGATTACGATTTGCATCGACCATCATGTCGCAACAGATACATTTGCAGACTATTTAGCCATAAATCCAGATGCTTGTTCGGCAGGAGCATTGGTTTATGCATTTTATAAAGAATTGGGTTTAAAGTTAAACATTCAGGCGGCAGTTGGCATTTACACAAGTGTAATATGCGATACCGGTCGCTTTTCCTATTCCTGTACCAATCGTAAAGCTCATAAAATTGCTGATGAATGCATTAAACTTGGGGTGGATCCTGATTTGATGTATTCCAAACTTTTCCAACATGTCTCAAAACCCCAAATTCAAATGCTGATTAGCGCTCTTCAAGGGATGGAAACGCATCTTAATAATAAAGTGATTATTCAGACTCTGACATTAGAAGAATGTGAAAAAATTGGTCTTCATGGTGTCGAGATTGAACATGCAGACCTTGATTATATTCATGATTTTAATAAATTGATCGAAGATGTGGAGTGTATTTTCTTACTTCGAGAATTGCCGGGATCTGAAGTTCGTGTTTCAGGTCGATCCGTTTCAAATTTAGACGTTTGCCAAATCATGGCAGGCCTTGGTGGTGGCGGTCACAAAAATGCTGCCGGAGTTTCCATTAAAGGAACCATCGAAGACGCCAAGAAAAAAATCCTTCATCTAACCCAAAATCTCCTTTCCTGCCAAATCTAACCCTTATATAATTTGCTAATTTGGAGTGCGGAGCCCTGGCCTTACAGTTGGACACATCTTTTTCTTGACTTTTTTTTGTCAATATTTGACTCATGAATTATTCCTTAATCCTAAGATCATTTTATGAGTCAATTCATAACCATATATCATGTCTACCAATCTCACGATACCCCTCCAAACCGTTTGGATTCCTGGAGGGTCTTTTCTTTTTTGATAGCCACCCAAAACAGCAACTAGCGTTACAATCTCTTTAAGAGTAGGTGTTTTTTCAGGT
>JBBSJT010000080.1:0-10264 GCA_038257035.1 Chlamydiia bacterium | reverse complement strand
GTCATTTAAACCGTGGTGTAAGAGCTATTCTTGGCAAGGAAAATCCAAATTCAAGACAAGTTAGATGTCGCGAAGATTTTATGTCTGTCAGCCGTCCTTCCGGTTATCAGCAAACATGCGATTTTATACCTCTTGTCGATGAGGATTGCCGAAATGATATTGGAATTGCAGAAAGCAGAATTCCACAACCAAAAGAGTCTCCTGGAGATATCGGTGGAACGATTCCGGGAATTGAATATTTTAAAGATCCAAGCACAAATCCTTACTTAGCTTCCATTTTTAGAAATATTCATTTTGAATATAATAGCAATTTAGTAAAAGGTAGCGAAAATCTTGGAATCATCTATCAAATTGTAGATTATATGAAGAAAAATCCTTACACGTATATCTTCATAGAAGGTCATTGTGATGAGAAAGGACCTGAAAGCTACAATTTTGCTTTAGGATCAAGAAGAAGTAACGCAATCCGCAATCTTTTGATTAGTGAAGGTGTGAACCCTGACAATATATTTACAATTTCCTACGGAAAAGAGCGCCCGCTTGTTTTAGATCATCATGAAGAGGCTTGGGCAAAAAATCGAAGAGTTGAATTTAAAGTTTATCAACGCTAAACGGTGTTCATGAAAAGAAAATTGCTTATTCTAAATTTAGCAGCCGCCTTGTCGGCTGCCTCTCTTTATGCTGCACCCCCTAAATATCAGTATGGGCAAGAAAATAATATTGCTATTAGGGAATTGCAGGCAAGTGTAGATGAAATGCGCCATGAAATAAAAAATCATGAAACCGAAATTCGCACTTATGAAGAAAAATTTGCCAATCAAGAATTGATCATAGAGTCTTTGCGTGAGCAAAATGCAAATATGTCAAAAACAAACCAGGATTTGACAAAAAGCAATTTAGCCAATATTGAAATGAAAATCGGTAGTCTTGACACTGCATCCAAAGGGTTGATTTCTGATTTACGTCAAATAAAAACACACGCTAATGAATCCTCAAGTGCGATTAGTTCTTGTCAGCAAAAAATTGTAGCGATTGAAAAAATTATAGAAGTTCAAAATCAAAATCTTGAAAATCTATCTTCTGCAATCAAATCGTTAATGAGTGTATTAGAAGTGAAACCTGAGTTAACCACTTTTGATTCTTCTTCCAATTCTTATATTGTGTCGGCAGGTGATAGCTTAGAAAAAATTGCTCGACTACATAAAACTTCAATTAAAGCCCTAAAAGAAGTAAATGATTTAAATTCAGACCGCATCAAGGTTGGACAGAGAATTAAAATCCCTTAAGATGTATAATTTTTATGAAAAACGAAGCCATTGGCATATTTGATTCGGGTGTTGGTGGCCTAACGGTCATGAAGCAAATTGTTTCCTTACTGCCAAATGAAGATATTGTTTATTTTGGTGATACTGCAAGACTGCCTTACGGGGAGAAAAGCCCTGAAACCATTGTGCGCTACATGATAGAAAATTCGACTTTTTTATTAAAACATAAAATTAAGGTTTTAGTAATAGCCTGCAACACAGCGTCTGCACATGCACTTGATGAATTAAAAAATAGACTTCAAATTCCCGTGATTGAAGTGATTGCCCCGGGAGCTGAAAAAGCGGTTCTTGTCACAAAAAATAAGCGCATTGCAGTTCTTGGAACAAGAGGCACAATTAATTCTGGAGCTTATCAGAAAGAGATAGAAAGACGAATGCCGGGCTGTTTTGTTTTGAGCATATCCTGCCCTTTGCTTGTGCCACTCGTTGAAGAAAATTTTCTTGACCATCCTGTAACGAAGATGATCGTTAAGGAATATTTAAAACCAATTAAAGAGCAATCCATTGATACCGTGCTACTTGGTTGTACGCATTACCCTTTATTAAAAGAGGTGATGCAGGATGAGCTAGGTAGTGAAATTACAATTGTTGATTCAGCATCCATCTGTGCAGAAAATTTGCAATCCATTTTACTGGAAAAAGAGCTTCTCAATAGCAAGTCAAATTCTGTACATCGTTATTTTGTTTCCGACGATCCTAAGAAATTTTCAAGCCTTGGCGGTACGTTCCTTGGTAGACCGATTGAAAATGTAAAAAATCAGAGCGATTGCACTGCCTAGCACCACAATTATTAGCAGAATAGATGTTTGACTCTTATTTTCTATCGCCATACGTGCATTTTGTAATTCATACTTCAACCCTACATTGTCTTTCGAGACAAAAAGTTTCCCTTCGACTGTAACAACCTTTTTATCTAAATTACCTTGAAAATTATGAACATAAATTTTTGGAAATTTATCTAAGCAGCAACTTTTAAGTTTTGGTCTTGATGATAGTATGAGTTCATTATTTATTGTCTCGTAAAGGAAGCCTCTGATGCGAATTTCCTTTTCATGATGTTGTTCCAATTTAGGTAAATCAAAGAACGAAACTTCGACAGGCAGTTCCCCGTGGAGAGCCACGATACAGCTATACATTAAACATAATAATAAATAATATTTTTTCATAAAATAATGCTATTCCAAGATAAAATTTTTGAAAAATAACGTTTACGATTTTTTTACCGGTGAGGCAGTGAGAAAGACATGAGGACAGTGAGGGGACTATGAAATCCCGAAGTTTTAATTATTTAAACTTCTTGGTTTCATAGCCCCCTCACTGTCCTCATGTCTTTCTCACTGCCTCACTGGTAAAAGATCTTAAACTTTTTATTTTCCTGTAGCACACATTTATAAAGAAAAAGGCTTTGAATTTCAAGGAAAGGTAGCTATGATAAAATTTTAAAAGGTGGAATATGGCTCATTATTTATTTACTTCAGAATCTGTTTGCAGAGGTCATCCTGACAAAATTGCAGATCAAATTGCAGATGCCATTTTAGATGCTTGTTTAACTTCTGATCCGCATTCCAGAGTTTCTTGTGAAGTTCTGTTAAGTACAGGCCTTGTTGTTCTTGCAGGGGAGATTACAACTCATGCGCTAATTGATTACCAAGCCATTGCAAGAGATGTGATAAAAAACATAGGATATTCTGATTGTTCCCTTGGCTTTGATTATAGATCTTGTGGAATTATTATAACGATTAACAAGCAATCACCCGATATTGCACGCGGAATAAACCAGGGAATTTATATAACTAATCAGCATCATGATTTAGGTGCTGGTGATCAGGGGATTATGTTTGGGTATGCTTCAGATGAAACAGATGAATTGATGCCCATGCCAATTATGATTGCTCATAAAATAGTAAGAGAACTTGAAGTTTTAAAAAAATCAAAGACATTACCATACCTTAGACCTGATGGAAAAGCGCAAGTTACTTTTGAATATGATGAAAATGGAGTACCATTAAGATTGCAAACAGTAGTCATTTCTGTACAGCATTCTGAAAATGTAGATCTTGAAACTATCATCAAGGATATGAAAGAACTAGTTTACAAATTAGTACCAAATAATTTTATCGATGATAGAACTTTGTTTTATATCAATCCTACCGGACGTTTTGTAATTGGTGGTCCAACAGCTGATTGTGGAATTACGGGAAGAAAAATAATAGTAGATACTTATGGCGGTATGGGAAGGCACGGAGGGGGTGCATTTTCAGGGAAGGATCCAACAAAGGTTGACAGGTCAGCAGCTTACGCTGCAAGATATGTGGCAAAAAATATTGTGGCTGCAAAACTTGCTGCCAAGTGTGAAGTTCAAATTTCTTACGCTATTGGCGTATCTAAGCCAATTTCAATAAAAGTTGAAACTTTTGGTACCGGGAATTTAAAAGAGGACCAATTAAATGATTTGATCATGAAAAATTTTGATTTATCGCCAAAGGGAATTATAGAAATGCTGGATTTAAATCGGCCGATATACCAGAAAACTGCCTTTGGAGGTCATTTTGGAAGAAAGGAAGAAGAGTTTACCTGGGAGAGGACAGATCGTGCTCATCTCATGCAATAGCTGTTTGTTGTGCCTTAACCCACTTTATAACATCTTCACTGCTTCTTAAGATTAAATCTCTTAAGACGTCAGCCAACTCTGCAGGATCAATATTTGGCTCATCTGCATTGACTTCGTGGCTTAATTTTTCACCCCCATATTTTTCAATAAGAGATTTCGCTTCATTATCCAACCAGAATTTACCCTCAACAAGGCTTGTTGCTATAATGTTGAACTCATCTTGAAAATCTTTATTTTTCACACCCATTTTTAAGGAATAATCAGCAATTCTTGCTTCTTTAATTTCATTTTCAAGCTCTTTAATTTTCCCGTCAAATTTTTGTCGAAGTTCTTCATAATAGGCAACATTTTCTTTAACTTTATCTAAAGAGTCTGCAAAAGCCACGGAATTGATTTTATTTTCTATTTCTTGTTCTTTTGTCTTATATTTTTCAAGTTGTAATTTAGTGAAAAACAACAAAACCTGATTTAAAACAATACTAATTTTAGTTCCCTTAAATATAACCTTAGCAAAATTGGGTTTTTGTTTATGTAAATAATAGATTCCTGCTCCTAAAAGAGTTAAACCTGCAACTATTGAGAGCACTGTTGGAATGATGACCAAGGCCGGTGGAAAGGAGATTCCGACAATCATAAAAATTGCAAGGTCTACTGCAACTATAGCTGAAATAGCACTAACAACAAGACTAAAGATAGATTTTGCTTCTTTGAACTGAAAAAATTGTTGGTTTGTTTTTTCAACGCTTAATACACGCTCTTTTAATTGTGCTTTTGCCATTCCGGTTAATGTTTCTTGTTTTTGAATTTCTGAAAATTTCTTGGAAG
Organism: Chlamydiia bacterium; assembly: GCA_038257035.1. GTDB lineage: Bacteria > Chlamydiota > Chlamydiia > Chlamydiales > Parachlamydiaceae > JBBSJT01. The sequence continues at coordinate 5,503 of JBBSJT010000080.1, read as the reverse complement.
TTGAAGCATCTAATCTTATTTTGAATGTATTCTGCTGTTGTTTAAGTAATGGTGGTGTTCCTTTATACACCCCGTCCGCCTTGACGATTGTAATTTTTTGAGGATATAATTCCTTCGTTTCTTGTAAATGAAGTTTTTTAATTCTACGGGCTTTATAGAAATCGTAGGTCGGAAGAATAACAGAGAGTAATCCTGAAGCAACACCAAGGCCTGAAGAAACGGCGACAATACCGGCAGTATGACCGATGTGAGTAACAACTTTATAAATTTGAGCAGCAACTTCTGGTGCATTAATAAAATTTATTAATGCAAATTTTTTGGCCATATTCCAAATTTCTCTGTCCATTTTTTTGATCTCTTTATTTAATGTAAAACGAAGAGGATCATCATCAGAAATTTTTGAAAGCTCTTCTTTTTTTGCTTTGATTAACTCAGATTTTAAAATTATCTGAGAAGTACTTAAAAGCATTTCCAGCCAAATTCCTGCAAGAGTCGTTGCACTTGATGTAGTTTCATAATTTTTTATCGATGAACTTGAAATACCAAAATGATGTGTTACAAGATGAGTTGTTTCTAAAACAAGCTCATTTACTTCCTGCAAAGATATAAAAATCTCTAAGGTTTTATCCCCAAATTCGATTTGATTTAATGAACTTTCAAGTTTATCTATAGTTTTTTTAAATTCTTGAATCTTTTGAACATCTACCGTGTGTTTAATCCCGGATAATTCAAAATTATCCATGACCGGCAAAATATGAGAGGGGATATCATTTTCCACAATTTCAGGGGCTTTTTTTAACGGAGTTGCATCAACGGAATTAGGAGGGATAGATGGTTGATTTATTGGGAAATCATTCATTTAATCACCTTTAGTTAACTATAAATATATTATAATAATAAAAAGTAAGTTTTGTCAATATGTTAGTTTAATTAGATGATTATAGTGAATTGCTAGGACAAAAAGGACGAAAAGGATAAATTAACTTTATAAATTTTGTCAAATACGTTGTTTTATGAAAAGTTAATTTTGCCTTGAAGATGTATTCAAGACGGCTAATATGTCCTTTTAGTCCTTTTGTCCCTTAAGTCTTTTTTAGTCCTTTAAAATCCCTTCAAAGCCTTTAAATTAAAGTTTTAAGACTTTAAGGTTTGCCACTTAAGGTTTGCTACTTAAGGTTTTAAGCGCTGGGGCTTGATTTTTTGATTGATTTTGACGGTTTCGCCTTCTTGAATGACAAGCTCGCGAGGAGATATTTCTTCAAAAAAGCCATCTTTATTAGGAATAAGAAATCTTAGGGTGTATTTACCTATTGGGATATTTTCAATGACTACTGTACGTGACATCCATTCTGCATCATCGACAAAGTTAGAACCTTTCGGATACATGTGAATGTCCTGATTTTCATCTTTTAACCAAAATCGGATGCGGTTTAATCGCTCGCCTTTCTGACCGGTCTGGTAGGTAGCAATGAGTGTGCCGGTTTTTGGCTCAACAGTGTCAATAGTAAAAGTAGGCAAATTATAAAAAAAGGAAAGGCATAAAAATAGAAGTAAAAGCTTACTTTTTTTGTATGACACGATCTATAATTTCCCCATTTGGATTGATTGCCTCATATTTAACACAAAGCTCATTCAAAGTCACTAGAATAAAATTTCTACTTTGCGCACTTTTTTCCACATAAGGAGTTAGCCTTGCCGGGGCCCGTGGTTTTGCAATACCCCAGGCGCCATCTCCGATATAAATAACACCTTGTTCATGTTTCCTGCCATTTTTTAACGGATAGGTGCGCTTATATGTATGATCATGATGTTCAAAGCCAACTTTTAATGAGTAACTATCAAAGTGAGGAACCCAATTTTTTCGAATAGTTGAACTGACCGCATTTGAAAAGCTTCTGTTAGATGGATAGGCCGGGACGTGATAAACTGCGAATTTATAGGGCACGGCACATCTTGATTTTAGAGTTTTTTCAAGCCATTCGGTTTGTTGCCCAGAAATTGGGTGAGTGTGGCCTGAATCAAGAAGAATTAAGCTCATATAATTGCCAAAATCTAAAACATTATACCCTCGTTTTCCTGGCATGGGGAAAAAAGCATAAAAAAAGGCGGCTTCAGCAGGCGTTTGTCCATAACCACCCCGTGTTTCATGATTGCCAATTACCGGTATGATAGGGATTAAAAAGCCCTCTTTTGTTACCATTGTATTTGTCCAGGCCTTAAAAAATCTTAACCAACGATAAGCATCTTCAGGAAAAAATCCGTTGGAAGGGTCTGCAGAATAAGCAATATCTCCGCCAATGACAGCAAACATCGGGTTTTGCGCTGCAGCCTGTAGATTGGTCTCTTCGACAATTTCGATACCATTTCGGTAAATATCGCCACCCTCAACAAACTTTAATTCTGTTAGCTCTCTCGGTACTGTTTTAAATTTATATAAGTGCCCATTTTCAGAAATTTTAAAAACATAAATTACACCTGGCAATAGATCTGTTAATTCTACTTGATGGATCAAAAAAGGATGACCGTCCGGCATTTTTTCGTAGGTGGCTAATTTATGGAAAAAAGGAGCCTGCTCTTTTTCATCACAAGCATTAAAAGGCTTGTAGTAGACACTGTTATCCATTTCAGAATCTTTTGAAATCCATTGAAGGGACATTGTCGTTTCAGGGCTCCTTGTCCAAGTGAGGTAGACTGAGTGAGGTTGATAAACCTCACCAACAAGGCCATTGAATACCAAAACAAGAAGGAATAAGTTAAAAAAAGAGAACTTTTTAAACATTTAATTTATTCTTTTGTTAATTGTTCAGTAAGTTTACTTAAGACGTTGTTGCTTCTTATAACAAACTCATTTAGAAGGTTAGGGTTCATTTCGTGCTGAGACAATAAACTTAACTCATAAGCTTGTAAAACAAGATCTTTTGCAAGTTCCGGGTTTTTTTCATCCAATTTTTTGATAGCTTTCATGAGAGGATTGTTAGTGTTGATTACGTATGTAGATTTTCCAAAAAGCTCATTTTTATTCTCACCAGGATTTAATTGAGAAAAATAGTCTCTCATGCGTCTTTGGTTTTCATCCATCATAATAAAGCCTGGAAGTGCATCATTATGCAGACTTTTTGCTACCACCTCAATGTTTTCCTTATCAAGTTTTCCTGTTATAAATTCTGCAAGATGAGAAGATTCGGTTTTTCCGGATTCATCCTGAATCGTTTTCTCACGTTCCTGATCTAAAATATGATCATCAATAGCGCCATCAATTCTTTGAAAGTGAAGCGGCTTTAAATTTCTTTCAAGGTTTTGAATGATATATTGATCAATAGGGCTATTGGCAATAAGGATATCGATTCCTTTTTCATTGTACGTATTGACTATCTGGGGAAGATGTTTTTCATCTCTTGTGTATATGACCTTATCTTTAATTTTTGCACCATTATTTTCCAAATAGGTTTGGATAGTCATCCAAGGACCTTTAATGGATTGCCAAACTAAAAAGTCTTTGACGCGATCATAAAATTTCTCATCTTCCAAAACACCCAATTTTACAATAAAATTGACATCCTTCCAGCATTTGATAAAACGATCATATTCATTTTTATAGAGATTAGAAAGACTGTCGGATACTTTTTTGGATATGTGGCTTGAGAGTTGTCTTACTGTACGATCCATCTGAAGATAGCTTCTGGAAACGTTTAATGGAATATCAGGGCTGTCGATCATGCCCTCAAGTGCCATTAAATAATTTGGGATCAGGTCTTTGCAGTTATCAGAAACATAAACGCGATTACAATAGAGTTTAACAGTGTTTTTATCAAGATCGTAATTCTTTTTAAGCTTTGGAAAATAAAGAATTCCTTTTAAATTAAAAGGATAATCTACATTAAGATGTATCCAAAACAAAGGATCTTCATTCATTGGGTAGAGATGACGGTAGAATGTTAAATAATCTTCATCCGAGCATTCGCTTGGTGCTTTAATCCATAAAGGTTCCACTGTGTTGATCTGTTCATCGTTCAAATAAACAGGGTAAGGGAGGAAAGAGCAATATTGATTTAAAATTTGTTTAATTTTGGAAACTTCCAAAAATTCTTCGCTATCTTTGTCGACAAAGAGCGTAATGGTAGTACCAGGTGTTGTTTTTGTGCCCTCTTCTATAATGTATTCTGAAGAACCATCACAACTCCAGAATACCGGCTTACTACCTTTGCTATAAGAAAGAGAATTGATTTCAACTTTGGATGCAACCATATAGGCAGAATAAAATCCAAGTCCAAAATGGCCTATGAATTGTTCTTTTTCTTCAGCAGATTGATATTTTTGGACAAAGTCTTCAGCACCTGAAAAAGCGATTTGGGCAATGTACTTTTGAACTTCTTCATCAGTCATCCCAATGCCGTTGTCACTAAACTCCAATGTTTTAGCTTCGGTGTCTATTTTTAAATCAATTCTGAATTCAACATTGTCGGTTTTAATTTCGTTACGATCGCTTAATATTTTAACCTTTTGAATCGCATCACAAGCATTTGAAATAAGTTCTCGGACAAAAATATCTTTATCGGAATAGAGCCATTTTTTAATGATCGGTAAAATATTCTCACTGTGAATTTCCAAGCTTTTTTTCGTCATATTTAAAATCCTTTCTTAAGTTAAATTGCCATCTTAAAGATTTTTTTCCTTTTTCTCAACACTATTGCTGAGCTATTGACAAAAAAAAAAATATTTCTTACAATTAAGTAAGGATATATAATAAAAGTAAGGAGGAATTAAATGAGTAAATCAACTGTCACTAGTAAAGGTCAAGTTACCATTCCAAAAGATATTAGAGTTAAAGCAATGATTCATGAAGGAACTGACGTTGATTTTCAATTTTTAAGCGATGGAAATATCTTAATCATTCCCATTCAAAGACATGTTTCTCAATTGAAGGGAATTGTCAAATTTAAAGCAAAAAAACCTGTTTCACTATCTGAAATGAAAAATGCAATTGCAGAAGGTGCAAATGAGGCGATGAAATGATAGGTTTAGATACAAATGTTATTGTAAGATATTTAACACAAGATGATCCAATTCAATCAGTAATAGCTAATAAATTAATCAGCAAATCTGTTGATCAGAAAGAGTTGCTATGGATTAGTCAGATGACGCTTGCAGAGACTGTTTGGGTACTGGAACGCGCTTATAAAATTTCAAAAAGTGAAATGGTTGAAATTTTACATACCCTTTTACAAACCGTGGAATTGGTTGTTGAAAAACACGATCTTGTTTGGCAAGCTCTACAGGATTATAAAGGCTCTAAATATGTAGGTTTTGTGGACTGTTTAATCGGAAGACAGAACAAGTCCAATGATTGTTTATTTACTTATACCTTTGATAAAGAGGCTGCAAAAGATTTGAACACATTTAAACTTTGCATCTAAATACAGATAATTCTTTTACAATAAAGTTTCTAATTTTTTACCAGTGAGTCAGTGAGAAGGACATGAGGACAGTGAGGGGCCCTGCATAT
>JBBSJT010000079.1:0-10429 GCA_038257035.1 Chlamydiia bacterium | reverse complement strand
TGAGAGAGGCTTCAAGATGGCATACCCAAATTAAAACAAAATATTGGTTAATATTTGTTCTTCTCAAAAAAAGTTTCAGATTTTTTCAACGCAGAGACGCAGAGACGCGGAGACGCAGAGTAGCGCGCTAATGCGCGCAAAAAACAAGAAAAGTCAACCGTTTTTTGTGGCTTAGAATCGGAGTTAATTTGTCGTTTTTCGCGCTTCTCTGCGTCTCTGCGTCTCTGCGTCTCTGCGTTGAAAAAATCACACACTTTATAGAAAAATCAGAAAATTATTCTAATATGGTACTTACCGGGCTGACAACGTACTATCCACTTCTTCCTCTCTCTTGTTTTCTCTGTGGCCTCGGTGTTAGCAAGAAACGCTTGAGATCTTAGTTACGGAACCAGGAGAACCAGCCGGCATCGACATCTTCTTCCGCAAAAAGAGCTATTTTATCATGAGTCTTTGCAGTTAGATTGGAAATAATTAGCTCCCCCACCTTGGTGCCTTTTTTGACAGGAAGTTTTACAGCGTCCCATTTGAGATAGGATTTGACTTCGGGCTCTTCGGATGGGTAGTACTCCAGCGTAAAGTCATTGGATGCATAGGTTTGAATAGGTTTTGTGGCAGATTCATGGGTTAACGCAAATGTTTGGTGTCCTGCAGTTATGAGCTTTCTTATCACTTTTTCTTCATTAAAAGCAGCCTCAAAAAGTTTAATTGAGTCTGTAAAAATATCGCTTCTTTCTTTTGATTTTAGCAAAACAACAATTAATGATCGCTCACCATTACTAGCTGCACCAACGAAGGTATTTAGCGCAAAACTTGTATAGCCAGTTTTGATACCGGTGGCTTTACTGTACTGATAGCGCCCTGTTCTTAGCAATTTATTGAATTGCACAAGCGTTGATGCCTCTTGCTTGTTAGTCTTTGGTCTAGTAAATCGCACAGTCTTGACAACTTCAGCAAAAAAGGGGTGCTTTAAGGCTTCTTTTGCTATAATAGCCATATCATAAGCTGTTGTTCGATGTTTTGGGTTGTGCAGGCCGTGTGGATTGCAGAAATTGGTATTTTTACAGCCAATAGTTTTTAGATATTTATTCATTTCTTCAATAAATTTAGGGATGGAACCTGCTGAATATTGGGCAATCACGTTAGATGCATCGTTTCCAGATACTAGTAACATCCCATAGAATAAATCTCTGAATTTTAAAATTTCTCCCTTCTTGATTCCTATGTGTGAGCTGCCTTGTTCTACGTAGTGTGATGGTAGAGTGAAATTGGAACGTCTGATGGCAGATTCCGGCATAGAGGCTAGTGCTTCCTGTTCTGCAATGACCTCTTCATCAAGTTTATCCCCTTTAAGAGTTAAAGCAAAAAGAGCTGATGCAACTTTTGTAATACTTGCCGGATATTGAGGTTCATAAATATTTTTTTCATATAATATATGGCCAGTCTTTGCGTTAATTAATATGGCAGATTCAGCATTTACTGAGGCAGTTAGTGATTTTGCCAAAAGCTGCTGACTAAGAGTGCAAAAAAGTAAAGCAAAGGCACTTGTCACTAGATAAAACATTACTCATTTCCTCACCTAAATTTCCCAAAATATACCTGATTTTGCTTCAAAGATCAAACTTAAAATAATGGCATGAAATTCGCATAAATTAAAATTACAACAAAGATTATTATTAACAATTAATTACCAAATCTATTATAATAAAAAGATAACAAGGGGTTTTATTGTGAGTAATTTAAAGACTATTGAAAAAAGCTTTAAAGTATTAATAAATAAACTGGATGAACTTAACCATGAAAATTTCATCAATGTGGATTTGGAATTTCTCCAAAAACATGACCTTCTTCATTTCCATCAATTAAAATCATCAAATCATGCATTAACACGTTACTTCCAAGTGATCGAAAGTTTTGAAAAAATCACACTTATCAATGAAGAATTTGTTGTTTGGATCGTTCCTGAGAATATTGAAGGACGAAGCGTGATTTATACATTGGTAGCGCTTAATAAAGATCCAGAGCCGAAACTTGAACTTGTATTCCTTCTAAGTGGAGTCTACAACTCTACTCAACTAGTTTTAAAAGTTTTAGAAAAACTTCTTTTAGAAATCGAAGAAACTGAAAGCCTCCTCAACTCCATGAATTAAATACAATTTTACCACAGATACGCTTCGCGAAGTGAAAGTGTTTTTTGATCTTTTTACCGCGAAGAGCGCGAAGAAGCGCATGCTTCGCTGCGGGAAGATGCGCGAAGAAGCGCGCTAACGCGTGGGAAAAGAAGAGAATATTGATTTTTGAAGGTTGATAAATATATATTAATCCTCTTTGCATATGCAAAGAGGGTGAGTTGTAAATTTTTTTTGTAAAAAAATTTAGCACTAACGTTAATATCTATAAAGTTCGGGCAGCCTTCTTCTCGCGCGAAAGCGCGCTTCTTCGCGTTTCTTCCCGCAGCGAAGCATGCGCTTCTTCGCGCTCTTCGCGGTAAAAAGGTCCCACATTAGCCGTTGTAAAAAAGTATACGCTAATCGGACTTAGGCGACCTTGGGCGCTTTGTGGGTGCTGAGGAGAGCCAATCAAGCTTTGGAGGCTTACCCATCCACTTAGGTTCTTGATTGATGTGGTGAAGCACTTTTTTCAAGCTGGAAAGCTCCCTGTTTGTCACAAGCGTGATCACTGAACCTTGTCTTTCCTGTCTTCCTGTTCTTCCTGAGCGATGCACGTAAATGTCCGTGTCGTCGGAAAGTTGGTAAATAAATACATGCGTAATGCCCGATACATCAAGCCCTCTTGCTGCAACATCGGTACAAACAAGAAAGCGCACGCGGCCACTTCTAAATTTGCTTGTAATTGTTGTGCGCATATCTTGGCTTAAGCCTGCATGAAGGATATCAACGCCGCTAAATTGCTTTTGCAATAACCTTGCAAGCTTGTCACATTGGATTCTGGAATGACAAAAAATAATCGCTTGAGGGGGCTGTAAGTGGCTCATTAAATCAATTAATGCCTGATCGCGTCTTGTGTGGTGGCAATAGAGAAAATAATGCTTTACCGTCGAGGGCATCATGGCAACTTTAGTATTTAAAGTAATTTCCTGCGGGTTGCGCATATGTTTTTTAGCAATTTCTCCAATTCCTTTTGGCATAGTGGCCGAAAAAAGAAGAGTTTGATGCTCTTGCACAAGACATTGCATAATGAATTCTAGATCTTCATAAAAACCCATGCTAAGCATTTCGTCTGCTTCATCTAGTACTAAAGTTTCAACATGCTCTAAATTGATTGAGCGTGAATAGATAAAGTCAATAAGCCTTCCCGGTGTTGCCACAAGAACATGAACGCCATGTCTTAGCTTTGCTTGTTGCATGGAGGCATCCTCACCACCATAAATAGCAAAAACTCTTACACCTTTGTCAGCTCCAATTTTTTGAGATTCCGTTGCGTATTGCAATGCAAGTTCACGAGTTGGAACAACAATTAAGGCTTGTATTTGAGGAATTTCGATATTCACATTATTACAAATAGGAATAGCGCACGCAGCTGTTTTACCGGAGCCCGTTTTTGCAAGAGCAATTAAATCTTTTTTTTGCAAAATGAGGGGTATAGTTTCTGCTTGAACCGATGAGGGCTCTTTAAACTGCATTTTATCTAATGCTTTTAGAATAGTAGGGTCTAATTTTAAATCTTCGAAGGTAGGCATAGGTCAATAATACTCATGTTTTTATTTTTTGGCTAGTTTTTTATCTTGGGACTGCAATTTTTAAAAAATTTCAAAGCTTGAAATTTATTCCATGGCTTGCGATTCGGTTGGTCTTTCACGAGATGGATACTTAACTCTAGAATGGGAAAAAGCAACTAGAGTTTTAACTAACACAGATTTAACAATCGCAAGTTCTTCAAATGTTAATAAACAATCATCAAATTGACCATCTTCAGCTTTATCTTGAATCAATCTTGAAGCTAATGACATCAAAGATTCTTCTGTAAGCTCATCTAGTGATCTTGACGCGGCCTCTACAGAATCTGCAATCATTATAATCGCAGATTCCTTGCTTCTTGGCTTGGGACCTGTGTAACGAAAATCATTTTCATCAACTAAACTCCTGTCACCACCCATAAGATCCAATTGTTTTCTGTAAAAATAATAGACTAATGTTGTGCCATGATGCTCTTTGATGATGTCGATGAATTGTTCAGGAAGGCCTGCTTTTCTTGCAAGTGAAACCCCCTCGCTCACATGCGCCATGATAACTTGTGCGGACTCTTTCGGTGTTAGAAGCTGATGCATGTTGACTTGACCGATCTGGTTTTCTGTAAAGTATTCGGGTGTTGCCATTTTGCCGATATCATGATAAAGCGTTGCAACCCTGCAGAATAGTCCGTTTGCACCAATTGCTGTTGCAGCAGATTCGGTTAAGTTTCCGACAACAACAGAATGTTGGTAAGTCCCAGGGGCTTCAATAGTCAAACGTCTTAAGAGGTCATTGTTTGGATCCATATATTCCATTAAAGTCACATCGGTCATCACCTTAAAGGCAGATTCTAGTAAAGGCAACAGGCCGACCACCAAAATTGCCGTTAGAAGCATGGATATCGCCGCTGTTAAAATATCGCTAAAAGTTTGTATACCGACAGCTTCATTATTATAAAAATTTAATGCTAAAATTACACCAACACAAGTAACCCAGGCTTTTGCACATACAATAAAGACTTCTTTTCTTTGTCTAAGAGAGCGTGTACTGAAAATTGCCACCAAGCTTGCAACAAAATTTAAGATCATGAAACCTTGCATATCAAACGAAAGGGCAAGCGTGAGAACAATCACCAGAAAACTGCTTATAAAAACAGCAATTGCAGGATTCATCAAGCTACAAAGTAAAATGGACGCCAATGGCACTAAAAGTGGATAACGAATGACATCAATTAAATTGTAATGAGAATTTATAATGACAAATTCGAAAGCTTTAGCAATTGAAAAAGTTAAAATGACGATTGTGACCAATAAAAATAATTTTCGGTTGGAATGTAAAATTTTTGAGTGATTGATGCTAAAATAAGAGATCGCAATCCCAGATAAAATAAGTGTTAAAATCAAACTTCCGATAACCGTTAAAGGATGCCAAAGATTTCGCTCTTCGGTTAACTTGGTTTTAATTGCTTGCATAATTGCAATGTGCCGAGCTGTAATTTTTTCGTTTTTGTCAATTACACGGGTTCCTGCATTCAAATGGCTGTATTGTTCTGTAATGATCGTTTTTACTTTTTTACGTAAATTTTTAAAAGCTGCAGCATCCTCTTCAATCGTCCAGGTTTTATCTTTTAGAAAGCCGATGATAAAATTCACACCTTCAAATTCAGCTTCTTTATCCGGAAAGGCCATTTTTTTAACATAGTTCCAAATTTTTTCTGGTAGGATGACTCCCTTTTCAATTTCATCCGGCGTATAAACTAGATAATGTTGAACCGGTATGTTAAAATCTTTCATTTTTTGAATTGTTCTAGGATCTGTAAAGCGAACTTGAAGAAGAACATTTTCAACAGCATCTAAGCCTTTAAAGATTGGCTCAAAGGGGTTTTGCTTTGAAGCTTTTCGCCAGTCTTGAGTGTAGATGAGGTAATTTTCCAATTCACTTCTACGAAGGCGTATTGATTTTTCTGAAACTTGATAAATTTTTCCGATATCGCGCGTAAGGTCTTGTTGCATGATCAATGTTTTTTCTACATCGAAAAAATCGATATCGGTAGGAGCGACAACATAATCTGAGGAGACGGTGTTAAGTTCCAAAATAGGTACACGCACTTCACGAAAATGTAAAATACAAAATAATGCAAGTGAGAATAAGCAGCCGATTGCGATGCGGATGATGATGCTTTTATCAAAAAAACCTTGTTCTCTTGAAAACTTCAATTCATTATAATTTTCAAATTCGCTTGCTCTGTCGCCCATCAATTTTTTTCCAATCATAAATTAAAAGTTCATCCTAACAGATTGGAAAAAAATTATCCTCATTTTTTTTTGTGATGGTCAAATGAGTATTGGCTTTTAAAAAATAAAGGAGCTGTTGAAAGATATATTCTTATATATCTATTGATTCCAATCCATATTTTTGAAATAAAGCTAGGATTGTTTCGTAGCGCTCATTATTTAGATTATCTTTACAATCTTTGATGACTTCAGTTTCTTTTGCGCAAACTTTAATCGTTGAATTAGGGTTGGCTCCTGATTTAAGTAATAATTCAATTATAGAGAAAGGAATTTGCTTATTATAGCATGCAACCCAAAGAGGATTTACATCATCCCTACATCTAGCCTTCCCAAGAGAATAATCAATGCTTTTTGGAAACAATCTTACTATGTCTTTTACATCATCTATAGTTTGATAATCGAAAACAGCTGAGTGATATATATTTGTACTACTTGCAAGTGCATCAAAAAGTTGAGGCACAAAACCTATATCCTCTGAATTTTCTTTATATTTAGCTACTAGCTCTTCTATTCTTAAAGCATCATGAATATTTTTAAGACATAGCATTTTTTCGGTAGAAATTGTCTTTAGCTCTTCGCTGACTAGTGTGCATATCCGCCCACAAAACCTAAGCTCTTGGCAATTGAACAAAGTAGGATTAACGAAATTCATGATTTCTTGCTTAATTTCTTGAGGTATTATTGAAAATGACATATAAAATCCCTTTTTTTATAATTTTTTTTAGTTTTTTTTAAACACCCATGTCTTTAGCTGCCATAAATTCAGCTTGTTCACGTGTAACTCCTAGAACAATATAATTTTTTACGAGATCATCAAAACCTTTTTTATACTCTGACTCTGCAAGTTCATTGTCATTTTCTGTAAAAAGATCAATGATAAGCTCTTCATGGCCAAATTTTGTGAATAATTCATTATATGGCCCTTTAACCTTATTCAAATCAATAATGTCAAAAACTTGGAAATTACCTGTGTAACGGTCGATAATTTTTGCACAAATGTTATAAAAAAATGGAAATAGTTCGTGATTTTTGTTAATTTCATTAAGAAGCAACTTAACCTCAACGAGCATTTCCTTAAAAGTACCAATTTCAAATTTTTTCGGATTAAATTCATTGATACAATAGTAAGCTGCAAGCTTCTTCAAGTAATCAATAGATTCCAAGTGATATTTTGTCTCTCTATTTTCATCTTTTACTTCTTCACTTGAGACTTCTTCAAAAGAATCTTCATCATCAGTTTCATAATCGACATACAGGGTATTATCTATAAGGTTGGATTTAACAATTTTAACACCTTCCTTAGATTCATTTTCTAGAAATTTAATATTGCTGATTAAGTTTTTAAATGACGGGGCTATGTTGTTTGCAGAGATTTTATAATCCCTTAAAATTTTCTTATGTAACTGGCAAAGGATGGATGATTTAATTGCTATCTGTTCCTTATTAGTAAACATGTAGCTATTTTCAATTAATCCAATAAAATCTTTTAGGCATTCAAGATTTTCTAGTGGCGCAATATTTACTAAAAACTCCTGAAGATCCAAACCCAATAGATTTTTTTGCAACTTAGCATTTTCTTTTTCAGTTAATAATTTATTTATTTTTCCGTTTAAAGTTTGATGCTCTCCGATGATGATTTTATCAAGACGGCTCTCCACTTCATCATTATTTTGGATAAGTGTAAAAATAATATCTAAATTTTTGTCATTGGATTGCCCATTCATCATTTCGCTTAATTCAGCGTAAAATATTTTTGAAAATTCAGATAAAGGATTCCCTTTTTTAATTAAGAGAGCTACTGACATTAAAATATCGTTTATAGATTTCGGCTGTTTTTTGTTTTTCAGAGGTTGTTTTATGATTGGCTGTTTTACTACAATAATTTCAACAGTCTTTTCTTCTGAAAATATAGACTTTTGTTCTGCGGGCTGCTTTTCAATAATTTTTTCTTCTGCAACTACAGGCTTTTGTTCTGCGGGTTGCTTTTCAATAATTTTTTCTTCTGCAACTACAGGCTTTTGTTCTGCGGCTTGTTTTTCCTCGATTAGAGGTTTATTCGCTATGATTTCAATCGCAGTATTATTTATTGTGATGGTGGGTTTATCTTCTTTCAGATCGACATTTGGCTGTGAATTATTTTTTGGAGTAAATTTATTGGTTAAAGCCCTAAAAGTGGCAATTGAAGAACTTGCAACAAAAGGTAGAGCTATAGCTCCTGCAATTGGACCTGCAATAATAGCTATAGGAATTGCAACAGCCAATCCCCCGGCAGTTGCTAGCCCTGTAACTGCTTTTTGACCAGTTGTTAAATCTTTAAATTCTTCTGATGCATGATGGCTTTTTGATGCCGGATTGAAATATGATATAAAACTCATTTACTAAAGCTCCATTTTGTTTATTAAAATATAATTATACAGATTTTAATATTAAAAAGCAAATAATTGTTATAAATAATTTATATGTGTTTTTATTGATCTCATTATTTTTCATCTTGGAATTCTAAGAATCTCCTGCTATTATCAATCTAAAAATTTGTAAAAAAATATATTAAAGGAAGCATCAATGAATTTATTCAGAGGTTTAACACCATTTTTTTCTCATGACGAGACACAAGAAATTATACCGATGACGCCTTATATGACTTCCAATTCTTGGTTTAATTTGCCTATTTGGCAAAAGATTGCCTCATATTCTTCGTACGCTCAAATTTCAAAACTTTGCAAAAGATCAAATGAAGCAATAAATAAAGAGCTTGAGGTGGTGAAAACGATTTACGATCAATTCATTAATCTACAAGAAGTCTATATTTATAAGGGTCGCTATTTCGACAAAGCACCTTCAAAATGTCATCTAAAAATTTTTAATGGAAATTTTTATCTAAAAGGGTTTGAGATGAAAAGCTCTTACTTTGCCGATGGAAATGCCGGTTGCGTCATCGCAATCAAATTTGGAAAAATGAAAGAAACTTTGTTAAAAAATGAAAATAAAAATGCTGATTTCATAAGTTATTATTTTTGCCCGGTTACCTCAAATCTTGTGTATGAAATTGAAAAACCCATAAAACAAATTCATGTTTTCAGAAATAGTTATTTAACCAACGAGCAACATTGGACTCTATTGAAAGCTGAAAAATATGCGAATTTGGCTTTCAAGGAACGTAGAACAGTAGAAAAAGATAGCGCTTATAATTATTTGTTTAGCTAAATATTGAAGTTAAATACCTAAAGATAATTTTTCATTATAAGGTAGGCCTACAGCCTACATCATAACTTTCTGATACCTAGGGCGTTGCCCTAGGCTTTCATAAACCAGACCTTTGGTCTGAAAAATGATTCATCAGGGCAAAGCCCTGGTGTATATAAGCCTAGGGCAACGCCCTAGGCATGAAGAAGTTAGAGCGCAGGCTGTAGGTCTGCTTTATGATAATTATCTGTAAGCTAATTAGTATATTATTTATTGATGAATCGATTGGCGAGCCATTGGAACTCGGGGGCAAGCGTTGCAGGATAAATCAGCTCTGTTTGGTAACTAGAAAATACTAGCCCCTTTACTTTTTGCTCGATGAAAAATAAACTGTTTTTATGATCAAAGGAAAAATCACATTTTTTTGATAATTCTTTAATACTCGCCTTCAATTTTTCAAAACAGTTGTCAGGGTTAAGAATTGTGTAATCAAAAATGTTAAATTTAAAAAAAAGTTCGAAATTCTTATTCTCTAAAGTTGCATGCCGGAGCAATAGTTCTAAAAGATAACCTTGGCCACCAGTTAGAGCATTAACGACGTTTTCTCTTTCTTCTTTTTCAAACAAAAATAAAAGGTCATTTTTTAATTTTATCAAATCATTCGATCTAAAATTGCTTAATATTTCAGCAATCATTTCCAATTTTTGATCATCCAAATTGCATAGAAATGTTATCACAATTTTTAAACATTCGATTTCTTGGATTTCCATTCGTCTACCAATATGAGGGCAGCTATTAGAAATAATTTTTTGCCCGGTCCAAGAATTTTTATCAGCGAAATTTGATTTTTTTATAAATGAAGAAATATCAAATTTTTCATCCCGATCTAGAATATTTATATAAGATTGAATTGCTGATTGAAACAATTCAGTACATTCTTTTTCAGAATTACATGAAATGACAAATCGACTTGTGTAAAGGAATAATTCCTGATTCTCTTTAAAATTTAATATATGAAAATATTTTCCATCATCGAATAATAATCCTTTTTCTTTAATCATTTTATTAATTAATTTAGGGTTATATAATTTAAAGCATTTTTTTGAAATGGGACGTGTTAGATCATAAAATTGATGACAAACAAAAGGAAGATCTGACAACCGTGTTTGAAAGGGTACAAATGAAAAGATTGTTTCGATGAGTTCTTTTGGAAGCTTTGTAAAAGCGTTTTCTTTTTGTTCCAGTGCTTCATTACCCTTGGAG
>JBBSJT010000078.1:0-11054 GCA_038257035.1 Chlamydiia bacterium | reverse complement strand
GCCTGATCCTGCCGCGAAGCGACCTTGTCGCGTAGCGATCCTGCATATCCTGTAAAAAATCATAAAGGATTAATGGATTGTGTTATGTTTAAAAATTGATTATTGGTGCGATTGCGCCGACACGAGTATAATATTCATACTCATTTCTCTCATTGCTCCTCTCGTGATCTTAAGTGTCAAAAAAAACGTTATCGTTTCAATAACGGCAGAAGCTTCGCTTCCAACTCTTTGGCGGTTTTGAAGCGTCCGACGAGCCATTTTTTTTGTTTGGGAATTTTAGCTTCCATGTATTCTGCCGTGACACTTAAAAGTTCGATTTTAATCGATGTGTACCCATTAAGAGAGGCTAAAATTCGAATTCTTGCTAAATGATAAAGATTAAGCACAGGCTCCGGTGGTTTTCCAAAACGATCTTTGATTTCGGCAAAGATCTGATCGACATCCTCCAGGGCAAGCGCCTCTCCTAAACGATGATAAATTTCCATCCTTAATGATGCGGCATCAATGTAATCTTCCGGCACCCTTGCATCCAATGAAAATTCCATTTTTGTTTCCACAATATTTTGCGGGATTTTCCTTTGCAGACTTAAAATGGTACGTTTCAACAGTTTGCAATAAAGATGAAAACCAATTGATGAGACATAACCTGATTGTTCAATTCCAAGAATATCGCCCGCACCGCGAAGTTCAAGATCGCGCATGGCAATTTTCATGCCACCGCCATAACCTGAAGATTCAACTAAAGAATTTAAACGTTTTCTTGAAATTTCCGGCAAAGTTTTTGGATTTGGCACAAGAAAATAAGCGTATGCACGTCTATTCCAGCGACCAACCCTTCCTCTCATCTGGTAAAGTTCGGCCATTCCAAAGCGATCTGCACGATCAATTAAAATGGTATTGGCATTTGGAATGTCGATTCCATTTTCAATGATGGTTGTTGCGATCAAAATATCTGCCTGACCACTTTTAAAGGCATGGAAAACAGTATCAATTTCATCGGCATGCATTTGTCCGTGTCCAACAACAATTTTGGCTTGAGGCACCAATTTTTGAATGCGGTGCGCCATTTCAAAAATTGTTTCAACACGGTTGTGAATGATAAAAACTTGTCCATCTCTTGCAAGTTCGCGCAAAATGGCATTCTTGATGATCTGATCACTCGATTCAGTAATCAAAGTTGTGATGGGCAATCTGTCTTGTGGAGGTGTACTGACAACAGACATTTCTTTTGCACCAATTAAAGACATATAAAGCGTTCTTGGAATGGGGGTTGCAGAGAGCGTTAAACAATCGACATCGGCCTTCATTTTTTTTAAGTGTTCTTTAGTTTTTACACCAAAACGCTGCTCTTCATCGATGATGATAAGCCCTAAATTTTTGAATTGGATATCTTCACTGGTAAGTCTGTGAGTGCCGATTAATATGTCAATTGTACCCTTAGCAGTCCCTTCAATGGCTTCTTTAATTTGTTTTGAGCTTCTAAATCTTGAAACTACAGAAATATTAATTGGAAAATCAGACATACGGTCGACGAAATTTTCGTAATGCTGCATGGCAAGAATTGTTGTTGGAACCAAAACAGCAACCTGTTTTTGGCCATCGACAACAGCTTTAAAGGCAGCTCTGATGGCAACTTCTGTTTTTCCGTAGCCAACATCTCCGCAAACAAGACGATCCATTGCTTTTTTGCTTGTCATATCTTTTTTTAAATCGGCAATGGCAGCTAATTGATCCTCTGTTTCCACATAAGGAAAAGCCTCTTCAAAAGCTTTTACCTCTTCGCTATCTTCAGGATAAATAAACCCGCCTTTAATTTCTCGTTTAGCGGCAAGTTCAAGTAAATCCCTTGCATAGCCCATTATTGCTTTTTGGGTTTGCTCTTTGGCTTTTTTCCAGCGCGTCCCGCCAAGTTTATGCAACGTTGGTATTTCTTCTGATGAGCCAATGTATTTGGTTACAAGATAAGCTTGGTTAATTGGAACGTATAGTTTTGCTGAATCCCCATATTCGATGAAAAAAAATTCGCTCATGATGCCAAGATGATTCGGTTTTTTTTCTATCCCTAAAAATTTACCGATGCCATGATTTAAGTGCACAATCATTTCGCCGGGCGCTAGATCATAATTGATAATAGGTTCCGTGTGGTAGGTGCTGCGCATCTTTTGGCGCCTAATTTTATAGCGATGAGTGATTTCTGTTAAAGGAAAAAGAACGGTATTGAGGTCACTGATCACAAGCCCTGAAGAGAGGTATCCAATTTCAAAGTCATGTTTCTTAGGTAAAGGTGTAAGGGAATCATCGAGGCGTTTTTTAAAGTTTGTTTCTTCTAAAACACTAGGAGATATAATTTTAAGTGAGGTTTCAGGAGAAAATCTTCCTAATGCCTGAAATATTTCATCGCCTGTTGGCAAATAGCCTTCTTCAGCATCGGGAAAGAAAATAGCATTCGTTTGTAGGAAGGGAGTTTTCCAGATAGAGGCATTTAATGTCCGGTTGAACATTTCAAAAGAAATGGAATGCAGGGAAATTTGATCAGAATAGAAACCGGTTTTGTTTTCAGTCTTTATTTCACTTAATTCCTCGATTGGGCTTTGGCTCCAGAATATTTTTTGAAGAGTATCTGCTTGATCTAAAAATTGATCAATTGCGGCAAAAGACTTTGTAGGTTTTCCAAAAAGTTTTGTTAAATCAGCATAACGATCTTCCAAAGCTAAAAGATCATCAAAAATCAGAAGGGTATTTGTACCAAGATAATCTAAAATGGTGTTTAAATTTTCTTCCTGAGAAACCATTTCCAATTCAAGCGCCGGGGTAATATGAGCCTCATCGATGAGTCGTACAGATTTTTGACCGATAGGATCATAAATGCGCAAGGATTCAATCTCGTCACCAAAAAATTCGATTCTGTAAGGATCAGGGGAGTTAACAGCAAAAAGATCAATTATTCCGCCTCTTACGGCAAATTGGCCCTTGTCACTTGCAATATTTTGACGCTGGTATCCAAGTTTTTTTAACTGCTCAATTAGATTATCGTAAGTAAATGAATCACCCTTTTTTAATGTGAGGTAGAGATTTTGAAATTTCTCTTTTGGAATCACACGCTGCAAGCATGCCTGTAAACTGCTGATTACAATGAGTGGCTCATCTGTTGCCAAAATTTGATTGAGCGCAAAATAGCGCTCTCCAACAGTGTCCGGGCTTGGAGCAATACTTTCTGAGGGCAGAGTTTCCCATGCTGGATAATCAATGATTTTTCGGTTAGAAAAGTAGGACAAATCATCATAGAGGCGTCCCTCAATGCTGCTGCCTCCAGTTAAAATGAGAATGTGCTTATTCGTTGAATTGGCTGCAATACTCGTCATTAAAGCTTTTGGAGCGTTCCAAAGCTCTTCTGCTAAAATCGAATCTCCTTTTGTTAAAGCATTCGCCAATTCATGAAGTTTTTCACTTTTTAAATAATCAGTCATCATTAATTAGTGATTTAATGAGTTGATTTGCTTCATTTAAATTTTTCGTTGCACGTCCTGAAATTTGCGCTTGGTTTGGTCTTCCACCACCGCTTCCATCAAGCAAGGAGGAAACAGCTTTAACTAATTCCTGAGCATTTTTTCCTGTTTTTACCAAATCATCGCTAATACGGATCATCATGGTGCATTTATCAGGATTTGCAACGCTTAAAACTAAAATTCCGGATTTGAATTGGCTCATCACTTCATCACCGATTTGTCGAAGATCTTCCGGACTCACATCTAAAGTTTTTGAAATAAAGGGGATATTCACATCTTTTTCAGTTTGATTTACAAGAGAATGAACAATTGCTTTTATTTGTTCCTTTTTAATATTTTTCAATTCTAGGGCTAGCTGCTTATTTTCATCTAATAATTTTTCGATACGCTCCATTAATTTTACAGGAGTTGTTTTTAAATTAGATGCTAAAGTATTTTTAAGATGGTCATCTTCTCTTGCAATGTTTTCAGCCTCTACACCTGTTACTGCTTCTATTCTTCTGATCCCTGCTGCAATGCTGCTTTCTTTTGCGATTCTAAAATAACCAATATTGCCTGTGGCTCTCGTATGTGTGCCACCGCAAAGCTCTTTTGAAAATTCAAGGTCAACCACACGTACTGTTGAGCCATATTTTTCGCCAAAAAATTGTTTGATTTCTTCTTGTTTTTGCGCTTCATCAAAAGAGAGCTCATACCAATTTACCGGCTTGTTTTCTCGTATTTTAGCATTTACGCAATCTTCGATCTCTTCAATTTCTTTTGGACTCAAGGCTTTATGATGGTTAAAATCAAAACGAAGCCTTGTTTCATCGACAACAGAACCCGCTTGTTTGACGTGACCCCCCAAAATGCGGTAAAGCGCCCAGTGCAAAATATGTGTTGCAGTATGATTATTTTCAATTTTTTGACGGCGATGCGTATCAATTGATGCAAGAAGCTCCTGATTTAGACGAATTTGTCCGTTTTCAAGTTTTCCTGAATGGGCAATGATGCCTTTATAAGGGGACTTGCAATCACTAACAGTAAAAAATGCAGTGTCCGATTTTAAAGTTCCAACATCTCCTATCTGTCCGCCCATTTCTGCATAAAAGCAAGTTTTGTCTAAAACAATGATGCCTTCAACATCAGCTTCCAAAACATCAACAAATTGTGAGTCTACAACAATTGCTAGTACCTTTCCAAAAGTTTCAGTTTGATTAAATCCTGTAAATTCTGTCGGTCCATGTTCTTCAATAAAATTTACAAATAAGTTTTGAGTAGCTATTTGAGATACATTTTTTTGGCTAGCGCGTGAACGCTCTTTGGCTTCTTTTTCAAGCTGCAAAAATCTGTCTAAATCAATTTCAAGGTTTGAGTCTTTGGCAATCAGTAAAATTTCTTCAAGAGGAAACCCGTAAGTATCCTTTAATTTAAAAGCTTCGTCTCCGGAAATGAGGTTTTGATGCTTCACAGCAGATTCAATGATTTGATTTAAAAGATTACCGCCTTTTCTTAAAGTTCTAATAAACGCTTCTTCTTCGGCAAGTAGAATTTCTTCTATGAGGTGTGATGATTTTGAAAGCTCAGGGTAACTTGACCCCATAAGTTTGATAAGTGTTGGTAAAAGTTTTCCAAGAAACGGCTCATCCATACCAATTGTGCGACCATAACGAACAGCACGTCTTAAGACTTTTCTTAATACGTATCCGCGGTCCACGTTACTTGGTTGCACACCATCTGCAATAGAAAAACAAAGACAGCGCAAGTGATCTGCAATAACATTGAAGGCAGGAGCTTTAATTAAATCTTTTGGATCATATTTAACATTAGAAATTTCTTCGATTTTTGAAATCAGTCCACGTAAAACATCTGTTTCAAAAACATTGTCGACTCCCATTTTTAAAGCCATAACGCGCTCTAAGCCGGCACCAGTGTCGATAGAGGGTTTTGGAAGGGGTTCCATAACGCCTGCAGCATTTTTGTTGTACTGCATAAATACTAAATTCCAAAATTCTAAAAAGCGCTCGCCTGATGGATCTTCGGATGGATTTTTTGCAGTTCCATATTTATCGCCACGATCATAAAGAAGTTCAGAACAAGGGCCGCATGGGCCGGTATCACCCATTGCCCAAAAATTTTCTTTTTCCCCAAATCTTGTGATACGACTTTCCGGAACATAAGCTGTCCAAAGTTTAAAAGCTTCATCATCATCTTTATAAACTGTTGGCCAAATGCGCTCGGGATCAAAACCAAAAATTTTTGTTGAAACTTCCCAGGCAAATTTTATGGCATCGGCTTTGAAATAATCTCCAAACGAGAAATTGCCTAACATTTCAAAAAAGGTTAAGTGACGGCTTGTGTGTCCGACGTTTTCTAAATCATTATGTTTTCCGCCAACGCGAATGCATTTTTGGCTTGTTGTTGCGCGTTTATAGTCGCGGGAACTTTCCCCTAAAAATACATCTTTAAATTGGTTCATTCCGGCATTTGTAAATAAAATTGTGGGATCATCATGTGGACAGACGGCAGATGAGGGTACAATGTTATGCGCTTGTTTTTTGAAATATGCAAGAAATTGGTTACGAATGTCTTCTGTTTTAATCATGAGAATCCTTGAAGTTTTATAGTATATAATCATATCTTAAGGTAATTTAATTCGCAACGGTTTAGGATGTTGCAGTTTCATGACTTCAAGGGTAAGTCAAAGTCATGAATTAAATTTTTAATTATACAGATTCAAATGAGGAATTTTATGTCTTTTAATCCAAGTTGCGAGTTAACCATACGAACAGTTACAGCATCAACACCGCAACAAAATGAATCGAATGTAAAGATTCATCGCCTTCCATGTGATGAAGCAGTTGAGCTTTTAAGAGACTTAAATGATAGGGAACACTCAATAGAAGAGATTTGTAATAAGCAAAAGATTGTTGATAAGTATAAAATAACTTATGGCAATCAAAGTTATAAAGATAGTGATCCTTTAAATTGCAAGGAAGTTGCTGATAGAATTGAAAACATCATGCTAAGAAGCAAACTGTAAGGTTAAAGGACAGAAAGGACAAATTAACTTCATAAATTAGGTCAAGTTAGTTGTTGTTGGTAAGAAAATTTGCTTTATAATTTAATTAAAAGGGTAAATCAGTCCTTTTAGTCCTTTATGTCCTTTTTGTCCTTTTTGTCCTTTAAAATCCCTTCTAAGCTCTCACCACAAACCCCTTAATGCCTTAACATACTATCAAACTTTAAAAAGCTCTTGAGCGTTTTTTTTAAATGAGATAGAATCAAGCTCAATAACACTTTAAAAAGGCCTGTATGTCCAATATTCTAGACGAGGGATTAAAAAAAAATCTTGGTAAAATAGCAAATACAATCCGTGGATTATCAATGGATGCCGTTCAAAAGGCAGATTCCGGCCATCCGGGATTGCCAATGGGATGCGCAGAAATCGGAGCTTATCTTTATGGCGTTACGCTAAATTACAATCCAAAAAATCCAAAATGGCCAAATCGCGATCGCTTTATTTTATCTGCAGGGCATGGATCCATGCTTCTTTATTCCTGTCTTCACTTGTCAGGTTACAATCTTAGTTTGGAAGATATTAAAAATTTTAGACAATTGCATTCAAAGACTCCGGGACATCCTGAATCCTTAGATACGGAAGGTGTAGAAACAACAACAGGACCTCTTGGTCAAGGCTTTGGAAATGCTGTTGGTCAAGCCCTTGGCTTAAAACTTTTAGGCACAAAATTTAACACTGAACAGTATAAAATTTTTGATAGCAAAGTTTTTGTGCTTATGGGCGATGGCTGTGTTATGGAAGGCGTTACTTCGGAAGCCTCATCTTTTGCAGCACATCTTAAAATTGATAATTTAATTGCAATCTACGATGCCAACCAGATAACACTTGATGGCCCTCTTGTTGAGTCTTGTTCTGAAGATGTTAAAATGCGTTATTTAGCTTACGGCTGGGAAGTATTTGAAGTAGATGGTAATGATCTTGATGCCCTCCATCTGTGCATGCAAAAAGTTCTTGTCAATCAGCAAAAACCCCGTTTGATCATTGCCCGCACAATAATTGGAAAAGGCTCTCCTAATAAGGCAGGCACTCATAACGCCCATGGTGCCCCTTTGGGTGTTGATGAAATTGATGCGACCAAAAAAGTTTTAGGAATTCCACAGGAATCGTTTTATGTTCCACAAGCTGTCACTGATTTTTTTAAAGCAAAACTCGAATCCGATCAGGAAAAAGAATTAAAATGGCACAAAACTTTTGATGCGTGGGCAAAAGAAAATCCGACTCTTTTTGATGAATATGAAAAAATGAGCCATTTGAAGCTTCCGGATGATTTGGAAAAAGAAATTCGTTCTCTTGAAATTAAATCTCCAATTGCAGGAAGAAAGGCCTCCCAAGAAGTTTTGGCAGCTCTTGCAGACAAATTGCCTCAAATTTATGGCGGATCAGCAGATTTATCAGGCTCTGATTTAACTATGATGAAAAAATATGGTATTATTGCCCCCTCATTTTTTAAAGGACGAAATATTAAATTTGGTGTGCGAGAATTTGCCATGGCAACCATTGCAACAGGTCTTGCACAAACAAACATGATCACCCCGGTAATTGGAACATTTTTAACTTTTTCCGATTACATGCGAAATGCCATTAGATTAGCTTCTCTAATGAAAGAGCATGTGATTTATCAATTTACTCATGATTCGATTTTTCTTGGTGAAGATGGCCCGACACATCAGCCTGTTGAACATTATGCAGCTTTAAGAGCCATTCCAAATTTACACGTGATTCGTCCTGCCGATGCAAATGAAGTGAAAATGTCATGGATTTCAGCCTTAAACTATAAAGGTCCCACAGCTTTAATTTTATCAAGACAAAATCTTCCTGAATTACCGGGAACGGACGTTTCGTTTAATGATGGTCTTGGAAAGGGCGCTTACATCCTTAAAAAAGAAAAAAGTGAAAAACCCGACTACATGCTTGTGGCAACGGGTTCTGAAGTTTCTTTAAGTCTTGATGTTGCAGCAGAGCTTGAAAAACTTGGAAAATCTGTAAGGGTTGTTTCAATGCCTTGTTGGGAGCTTTTTGAGCTACAAGATGCTTCCTACAAAGAGTCTGTTTTTGGAGGCGATTTGGGTAAACGCGTCAGTATAGAAGCTGGCGTCGATATGGGTTGGTATAAATACATCGGCATGCACGGCATTGCCATTTCCCTGGATCGCTTTGGAGCATCAGCGCCTTACAGGGAACTTCAAAAAGAATTTGGGTTTACTGTTGTCTCAATTTTGGAACGCATTTTATAAAAGGCTAATATGAACTCTCTTTTCTTAAAAGCCCTTAATTGTAAAAATGATTCAAGGCCACCCGTTTGGCTTATGCGACAAGCTGGGCGCTACATGCCGGAGTACAGGCTTTTAAGAAAAAAGTATTCATTTTTAGAGATGTGCCATAATCCGGAATTAATTGTTGAAGTAACAAAACTTCCTTTAGATGCTTTTAAAATGGATGCGGCTATTTTATTTTCTGATATATTAGTTATTCCTGAAGCTTTTCGAGTAGGTCTTAGCTTTGAGGAGAACAAAGGACCCATTATCCATCGTCCGATTTCTACAAGACAAGATATTGAATCTCTTCCAACCCCAAATGTAAAAGAATCCTTAAATTATGTGGCTTTAGGAATTAAAGCTTTACGATCTGAATTAAAAGTGCCCCTGATTGGTTTTTCAGGCGCCCCTTTTACAGTTGCAAGTTATATGATTGAAGGGGGATCGAGTCGTGATCTTAAAAAAACAAAACAAATGATGATTCGTGACCCTGATAGTTTTCATTTACTGCTTGAAAAAATCGCGATAAGCACAATAGAATATTTAAACCTGCAAATAGATGCAGGTGTGCAAGCATTACAAATTTTTGATTCATGGGCCCATTTTTTGTCCCATGATCACTTTAGAACTTTTTCATTAGCCTATTTAAAAAAAATTCTAGCCGGAATAAAAAAAGATGTTCCGGTGATCCTATTTTGTCGTGGTTCCTCTATTTTTGCTCCACAACTTGCCGAACTTGGGCCCTCAGGAATAAGTATCGATTGGCAGGCAGATTTAAAAAATATTAGAAATAGTATCAGCCCAAATATTGCTCTTCAAGGAAATATGGATCCTGATATTTTATATGGAAGTGAAGACGTTATCCGAAAAGAAACTTTAAAAATTTTAAAGAGCATGGACAACGACAAGGGATTTATTTTTAATTTAGGTCATGGCATGTTACCAGACATGTCACCCGATGCTGTTAAAGTTTTAGTGGACACTGTCCACTCCTACCAAAAAACTTAAAAAACGAAGACCGTTGTGATTTCCTAAAGTTTAGAAAGAATAGTTCACACTTTCTTCTAACCTTAAGGAAATCACAACGGTCTTCTAAGTCTTAGTGCCTTCATGTTAAAAAATTAGAACTTGAATAATTCACAACGAATTGAGAAGTCAAAATATTATTTGACAAAGTCTTAATTTGTTATTATTGTTAAAAATAAAGACATCTATCTTGTTTCTAACACCATTAAAATATTATTTGCGTATTGGAGGAATTTATGGAAAGGCACCAATTTAATAAGCACTACCACGATTTAAAGCCTTATATTATAGACAGATGGAATAAGTTAACCGAAGAAGACATGAACCAGATTGATGCTCGTTTTGATATATTTAGTTCAAAATTGCAAAATAAATATAATATTTCAAAAAGCCATGTGGAAGAGCAATTTCATAATTGGAAGCCAAATGTCCGGTTTGAAGTTGAAAATGAATACAAATCCAAAAAAATACAATTTGCAAAAGAACAAGAAATTAATATTAGAAAAAATCTCGTGGGTGCAGGAGTAACATTTGCCTTATTAATAGGAATTTTTGGTGTCACTCAAAATTACACTACAACAGATGGTGAATTTATTGCAGATGGCTCCTATGAAAACCTCATTGCAATGGCAAAACCTATTTCGAAAACCAACCCTGATGAAATATTAACAGAAAATATTCGCCAGGCTTTATTTTCAAATCCTTTTTTGCTAGCTGTTTTGCAAGGATTTAAAATAGAAAATTCCGACGGTGTTGTTACAGTTCAGGGGACTGTGAAGAATGAAGATGAAAAAAACTTGGTTAAGGAACAAATTGAAATGATTCCCGGTGTTGTCAAAGTAATTAACAATATCGAAATCCGTAATTAATTAGATTCCAGCATATACTGCTGGTACTTCAATCTGAAAATTTTAAAGAAAAATTAAGAGTATGCTGTTAAAAAAATTATTTAAACGTATATGCGTCTCTGCTTCTTTGCGTCTCTGCGTTGAAAGAATCTGAAACTTTTTACTTTCAAGAGGCACTAGTATATACTGATGCTACTTGGAAGTGAAAAAGTTCAATCCCCTTAAACCTATTAATTTAGCACCTTCGATTTTTTTCAGGATATTCAGGATCGCTCCGCTTCGCTTCGCGGCAGGATCAGGCAGGATAATATCAACCTTAAGGATATACTAAGGATTGATATCATCCTGCCTGATCCTG
>JBBSJT010000077.1:0-11288 GCA_038257035.1 Chlamydiia bacterium | reverse complement strand
CGTATTCAAGACGTAACTCCCTCTTGCCTTAAATTATTAGGTTCGTCATTCTATGGTGTTTCTGTAAATGATTGTATTTTTCAGGCTAGTACACATGTTATTTAAATTGGTAGAATTTAGATGGCATTGTGTACGGATTGAAGTCAAATATGGAACTTCCATTGCAAAAAAAAGCCGACAAGAACAAAATTAGAAATAAGAACCCATTGGTCTGAAAAAAACGATTTTAAAAAAGGGAATCCCATGTTTGATAAGTTTACAAATCGCGCTAAGCAAGTCATTAAATTAGCGAAAAAAGAAGCCCAACGCTTAAACCATAACTACTTAGGAACAGAACATATTCTGTTAGGTCTTTTAAAATTAGGTCAAGGCGTTGCTGTCAATGTTTTGCGCGGTTTGAATATTGACTTTGAAACCGTACGGGGCGAAGTTGAAAAGCTTGTAGGCTATGGTCCTGAGATTCAAGTATATGGCGATCCTGCGCTAACCGGTAAAGTTAAAAAGGTATTTGAGTATGCCAACGAAGAAGCTGCTAATTTAAATCATAATTATGTAGGTACCGAACACTTACTTTTAGGACTCTTAAGGCAGACCGATGGTGTTGCAGCTCAAGTGCTTGAAAATCTTAATGTCAATTTGAAAGAAGTTCGTAAGGAAGTTTTAAAAGAGCTTGAAACATTCAATCTGCAATTGCCTCCATTAGGCACTACTCCAACTCAACCGATACAGCAAGGTCAAGGCTCAACGGCTAAGCCCTATGAAAAACCCGGGACTAACGGACAAGATAAAATGCCGGCTTTAAAAGCTTATGGCCATGATTTAACTGAAATGTGTCGTGAAGGAAAAATGGATCCCGTTATCGGTCGAAAGGAAGAAATTGAGCGATTGATTTTAATACTTTGCAGACGTCGCAAAAATAATCCTGTACTTATCGGAGAAGCCGGTGTTGGAAAAACTGCAATCGTGGAAGGGTTGGCTCAAGCGATCGTCAAAGGTGAAGTTCCGGATAATCTTCGCAAGAAAAAACTCATTTCTCTTGATCTTGCCTTAATGATTGCAGGGACCAAATATCGAGGTCAATTTGAAGAGCGTATTAAAGCTGTTATGGATGAAATTAAAAAGAATGGAAACGTACTTCTTTTCATTGATGAACTTCATACAATCGTTGGAGCCGGTGCCGCAGAGGGGGCAATTGATGCTTCTAATATCCTAAAGCCTGCACTTTCTCGTGGAGAAATGCAATGTATTGGAGCTACAACAATTGATGAATACCGTAAGCATATTGAAAAAGATGCCGCTCTTGAAAGAAGGTTTCAAAAAATTTCGGTACCATCCCCGAGTATTGATGAATCTATTGAAATTCTTGGTGGTTTAAAAGCAAAATACGAAGAACATCATAAATGCACTTACACGACACAAGCCCTAAGGGCTGCCGTAATTCTTTCTGATCGCTATATTAATGGAAGATTGTTACCGGATAAGGCGATTGATATCATTGATGAGGCAGGCGCTAAAATGCGCATCGCCATGATGAACCAGCCACAGGATATCAGCAAATATGAAAGTGAGATAGAAGAGGCTCGACTTGCAAAAGAAGAAGCAATTGCCCGTCAAGAATTTGAAAAAGCTGCCAAACTTCGTGACGAAGAGAAGAAATTACGTGAGCATTTAAGAAAGGTGCTTTCCCAATGGGAAATCAACAAAGAAGAGCATGAAGTTGTTGTTGATGAGGAAGATATTGCTACTGTTGTTGCAAAACAAACAGGAATTCCAATTAGCCGCTTAACTCAAGGGGAAACGGAAAAGATTTTGAAGTTAGAAGAAGTGTTAAAGCGCAATTTTATTGGTCAGGACGATGCTTTAAAAACTGTTTGCCGTGCTATTCGTAGAAGTCGCGCAGACATTAAAGACCCAAATCGACCGATCGGGGCTTTTCTATTCTTAGGACCTACCGGAGTCGGTAAGACATTGCTTGCAAGGCTTCTTGCCATTAATATGTTTGGCGGTGAAGATGCCCTCATTCAAGTCGATATGTCCGAATACATGGAAAAATTTGCAGTGAGTAGAATGACAGGTTCACCTCCTGGATATGTTGGTCATGAAGAAGGTGGCCAACTTACAGAACAAGTACGTCAGCGTCCCTATTCTGTTGTTTTATTTGATGAGATTGAAAAGGCGCATCCTGATGTCATGAATATTCTATTGCAAATTTTAGAAGAAGGACGTTTAACAGATTCTTTTGGCAGAAAAATAGATTTTCGTAACACAATTGTTATTCTGACATCTAACTTGGGTGCAGACTTAATTAGAAAACAAACCGAAGTTGGGTTTGGAGCTATTGAAGGCACGTATGATTATGAGAAAATGAAGGAAAAAATCGAAGGCGAAGCTAAAAAATACTTTAAACCAGAATTTTTAAATAGACTTGATGACAAGGTCTACTTCCACACGCTTAGCCGAGAAGCAGTCTTGAACATCATTGAGCTTGAGTTGAAAAAAATTCAAGCCCGTCTGCAAAGAAAAGACATTTATATTAGACTTGATGATGCTGCAAAAAATTTCCTAGTAGACAAAGGGTTTGTTCCGGAAATGGGTGCAAGGCCACTTAGACGTACAATTGAGGAATTTGTGGAAGGACCTCTTGCTGAACTTATTTTGCAACACCCGGACGAAGGGCGTCGTTGCTTAATTACAG
The DNA here is from genome assembly GCA_038257035.1 of Chlamydiia bacterium. Classification (GTDB taxonomy): domain Bacteria; phylum Chlamydiota; class Chlamydiia; order Chlamydiales; family Parachlamydiaceae; genus JBBSJT01. Next base: position 8,593 of record JBBSJT010000077.1, on the reverse strand, counting down.
TAGAGGATGGTCTTTTAAAAGTTGTTGACGAAGAAGTCTTTCCTAATGAGCGCAGTCAAAGAGTGCCTACCACTTCCGAGGCTTAAAAGTCCCTTAAATTCACCACTGAGACCCTCGGTGGTGAATTTCTGATGTTAAGTCTACCACTAAGGATGACTTTTTTACCGCCAAGGCCAATATTATACCGTTGAGGGGGATTTTTTTACCGCGAAGACCGCGAAGAAGCGCAAGCTCAGCTTGCGGGAAGAAGCGCGAAGAAGCGCGCTGTCGCGCGGGAAAATTCCCCTTTGCAATATGCAAAGGGGATGATTAGTAAAATTGTTTTGTCAAAAACAATTTTAAATAAAGAATATTTATTTAGCAAGAATGTCTGCTCATCCTCCGCGCGAAGCGCGCTTCTTCGCGTCCTTCGCGGTAAAAAAGGTAAACAAACCGCGTATAAAAGGCCTAAACGATCTTGCTTTCCCAGTCTTTGATGTATTCCAGTAAAGCTTTTTTTGTCGGATGAGTATTTAAAAAAGAGATTGTATCTTTGTTACTGCAAAAATGGGCAATCTTTGCTAACAGGTGCAAATGACTTTTATCCCCACAAGCAAACAAAAAGAAAAGGGTGCTGACAGGCTTTTCATCCAGCGCTCCATATTCAATCGGGTTTTCAGGGAAAACAACAGTCACCACGTCATGAGAAGTGTTTAAAAGGAAATCCCTTGGGTGGGGAATCCCTATTCCATTATTTAAAGCTGTGGGTTGAAGAACTTCGCGATCTAAGAGAAGTTCGGAAATCACTTCGGCATCAAGGCTTAATTCCTTTGCAATTGTTTTAGAGGCGGTTCTGATTAGGTCTTCTTTTGTATTGCCTTGCGCTTTATGAACGACACCGCCTTTATGGACAGCGCGAAAGAGGCTAAATTGCTTAACTCCACCTTTGATAGCCGGTGGGTCTTCTTCATTGTCTTTTTCATTTGACGTCTCAAGATCTAATTCACTCCAATCTTTTTCATTAGTTGTAAGTGGAAGTTTATGGTTTAAAACCCAATTTTCAATTTCCACGCGGCTAAATCGGTATTGATGATTGATGCGATAAGCAGGGATTTTCCCGTGGGAGAGCCATCGGCGTATTGTCATCTCTGATACATTCAATAAATCTGCGACATCTTTAAGTTTTAAGTCCATAATCACTCCGTTTTGCAATCAACTAGAAGGCCTTGAAGAGTTCCATAATAGCTTCCGGCGAATTACGTGTTAATATTTTTTTTCTACGTTCTTCATCTTTGATGGCCATGGTCAAGCTTGAAAGAATTTGTAAATATTCTGTCTGCTTATCATCCGGACCACCCACCATAAAAATTAATCTTACAGGGGCGCGATCCAAAGAATTCCATTCCACACCTTTTTGCAATATACCAATTACAATAAAAAATTCTTCATAAGTATCAAGTTTTGCATGGGGGATGGCTACACCCATTCCGATTCCGGTAGAAATTATTCTTTCGCGTTCAATTAAGGCATCAAAAAAAATTTGACTATCTTTTAGATGTCCGGTTTGCTTAGCTTTAGCAATCAGTTCTTTTAAAGCAGCATCCCTTGAGTCAGCATTAAGAAAGGTAATTAGATCGGCATTTAAATAGTTATAGATTTTTAGCATAGTTTTATATTAATGGATCCCTGTGTGTCCAAAGCCATTGATTCCACGAGGAGTGGAGTTAAGTTTATCCTCTGTTACTTGTAAAAAGTTTGCTTGTATAACAGAGGACACAATCAGTTGAGCAATACGCATGCCGGGTAAAATATGAAAATTTTCTTTTCCATGATTAATTAATATAATTCCAATTTCACCGCGGTAATCGGCATCAATTGTTCCCGGAGTATTTAAAACAGTTATTTGATTTTTTAAAGCAAGACCACTTCTTGGTCGTACCTGGATTTCATAACCGCTTGGAATAGCAACTTTTAATCCGGTTGGAATAAGTACTGACGTGCCCGGCAATAAAATGATTTCTTGATCAATATTTGCTCTGGCATCGGCACCGGCAGCATCTGTTGATGAATAAACCGGCAGGTTTTCAGGATTTTTTGTAAAAATAGGAACGGTAATTTGTAGTTTTGTCATTTTTATAAAGGTATTTAGTGTTTTTCAAGCTTGTCCGTTAAAAAACGAAATCAGCTCTCCAATTTTGTTTTTAAGTTCATGACGTCTAACAATACAATCTATTAGTCCATGTTGCAACAAAAATTCTGATTTTTGAGAACCGGGAGGCAATTGTTGTCCAATTGTTTGCTCAATTACGCGAGGACCGGCAAAACAAATCAATGCATCAGGTTCTGCTACGATGATGTCTCCGAGCGATGCGAACGAGGCTGTTACCCCACCTGTTGTTGGATTTGTTAAAATAGAAATATAAGGGATTTTAGCTTCATGTAATTTGGCAAGCGCAGCTGATGTTTTTGCCATCTGCATAAGAGAAAGGATAGATTCTTGCATTCTTGCACCACCGGAGGTTGAAACAATTACAAGAGGAAGTTTTTGTGCCAAGGCGTACTCAATTATAAGAGTAAGTTTTTCTCCGACTACAGAACCCATTGAGCCTGCCATAAAATTAAAATCCATAACTGCAAGAGCAATATTTTGATTTAGAATTTTACAATGACCGACAATGACACCTTCCTTATGGCCTGATTTTTCTTTGGCATTGACAAGTCTTGTGGCATAACTTTCAGTGTCGACAAAATTTAGAGGGTCGACAGATTCTAAATTATTGTACAGCTCTTGAAATGTGTCAGTATCACTAAGGCTTCTAATTCTTTCATCAGCAGAGAGGCGATAGTGGTAATCACATTTTGGGCAGCAATTAATATTTTGCTCAAGCTCATTGGCATGTATCAATTCATTGCAATGAGGACATTTTAACCAGCCACCGAAACCATCTTTTTTCGTGGTTTGAATTTTTATTTTAGGTTTATTTCTTGAAAACAATCTCATTAACAACCTTTTATCTTATATTAGTATTTTGATTTTAAGCCAGATCGTTGAATATTTCAAGCTAATATCATCAATTATCTAAATTTTTTTAAATTCTTGCTGTATATTTTTTTTGAAAATTATTTTATTTAAGGTGAAGGATTTAGGTGTTTATTTTAATTATTTAAAATTCATGTTTTTGTTTTATGTGTAATAATGTATTGGTGTTTATTGATTATTAATAGCAAGAATACCAATTCAACCGCGAAGTGCAATTAAATCCTTATCTTTCTTGACTTAAAAAAACAATGCGATGAGAATCAGCGTTAACTGGAGCGACATCCATGATGAGTTTTTAGTTATCAATTTCACAACTTGAGGAAATTAAATGAAAAAATTTGGTTCTTTTCTTATCGCATGCCTAGTTGTAGCTCAAACAACATTTGCCGCTGTATCTCCGTTGGCAGAAAGCGTATTAGAATATGAAGCTATTGCTAATGCAATAGGTGACCCTGCTTTTACGGTTATTGGTCAGAATGAATTTATCGTAAGTATTAAAAGAAATACTAGACGTATTAATACCTTAGGAGAAGTTAAATATACTATTTTGACACGTTCTAGTAACTCTTCAAGATGTCAAAGACCCCCGCCTCCGGCAAGTTACATTGCAACATTGAACATCGTCAAAAACACAGGTATTGGACCAAATATTATAACTGTTGTAAGTATTGTTCCTAAAAACTAAAAAGATAAAATTATAGCAATTCTAAAGTACAGCAATTTTAATTGCTGTACTTTAGAATTGCTAAGGCTAGCTATTTCTTAGCTTCGTCATAACGCTCAGCAACGTTTTTCCAGTTCACAATTGACCAAATCGCTTTTACATAATCAGGACGTACATTCTTATATTGTAAATAATAAGCATGTTCCCAAACATCCAAGCCAAATAATGGAATAAAACCCTTTATAGCAAGAGGATCTTGGTTTTCGCAAGGTTGAATTTCAAGTCGGTCTAGTCCCTTATTAAGCCCGAGCCATACCCAACCTGAACCTTGAAGAGCAACAGCTTTTTGGCTAAATTGTTCAATAAATTTTTCTAAAGATCCAAACTGTTGATTGATAGCTTCGCTTAAAGGCCCCACGGGGGGTTTTCCGCCAAGTTCATTCACAGGGCTTAAATTAGTCCAGAAAATACTGTGGTTGATATGTCCGCCACCATTAAATTTGATAGCACCTTGAAGAGAAATCATGGCCGGTAGATCATTTTTTGCAAGAGCTTCTGCATACTGATCATTTGCTTTATTAAAGTTATTGACGTAAGCCAAATGATGTTTATTGTAATGAAGATTCATAATTTCTTCACTGATAATAGGCTCTAAGGCATTAAGAGCGTAGGGAAGTTCCGGTAATTTGGCCGGTATATAAGTTGCTTGCGCCATGAAAATATCTCCTTTTTAAAAGATGAGTTTGAACTCACCTAACTATAAAAATGATTAATGTAAGCTAAGCTGCACTCTTCCCTGAAAACGTCTCTTTCGTCGAGCAGGGATCACCCTGCCCTCCTCAAGATCGCTTGAGCTTCCATTCTCAGAAAAGAGTTCGCTTTGGCTTTCAAAAAATCATTTTTATAGTTAAGTGAGTTCTTAACAAAGTAACGCTTCTACAAATTTTTTTCTAGCCTTAAGTTTGTCACGGGGCCAATAGGAGTCAAAATTTTATTTTCAGGCAGGGTTTTGAAAAAAGTTAAAAAGGCATCTACAGTTGAGGGGCTTGTAAAAACAATTTCATCAACGACCTTTAAATCCGGAAGAGGTCCGGATTTAAAAGGAATTGTATCGTAAAAACATGATTCTTCGAATTTTATATTTTCATTTAACAAAAATGTAATAATTGTATTTCGTGAAATTTTTGAATGAGGAAAAAAAATGAAACAATTTTCTAAATTCAAATTTTTTAAAAGTGCAACGATTCCTGTTGCCGTTTCTTCTTCTGCTATCCATGTAGGGGTAATAGCGTACTCTTTTAATACATGTGCTGTTGATTTACCAACAACGATGAACTGCTTTTTGCTTATTTCTTCAAAAGAAAAGGATAATTCTTTTAAAGTTTCAAAAAATATTCTTACCGTTGTTTTGCTTGTAAAAATTATGTGAGTAAAATGTAAAAAATTTTTAAAAGCTAAAAAAAGATTAAATTTTTTTGAAGGAACTGTTTTGATAATAGGGTAATGAATCAGCTCTGAATTTTCCTTATCGAAGATATATTTTGAATGTGCATCGATTGGAGGATCTATTCCCAAATAAAGAATTTTTTTTTTCATTTTAATGACTATCTATACAAGAAAAAAGTTCTTTCATTTCCATATCATCGTCTCTTGCTACAATTGCAAGACGACCTTGTAAGGGTGTCGTTTCATAGTTAAGCTTTACTCTGTTTAAATGTTCCAATTTAAGCCTTATCAAGGCAGCCTCAGCTATAATAACGCCATCAACAGCGGAATTTTGTAGAAGTTCAAGACGTGCCATAATTTGTCCGCGTATATCTTTGAAAGTAAAATCAGGCCTCAAATTTTTTAAAGCTTCTTCACGTTTTACAGATGATGTTCCAATTACAGCTTTATTTTTTAAAGAATCAATTGTCACACCTTCTTTTAAAACCAGAGAATCGCTAGGGTCAAGACCCTTCGTTAGGGCTATTAAAGCAAGACCTTCCGGAATAATTTTAGGTAAATCTTTTGCCGAATGGATTGCGATACGACATTTTTTGTTTAAAAGAAGTTCATCGATTTCTTTTGTAAAAAAATCAGTTTTGTCCAAGTCTTTTAAAGAGGTTGTAAGATCAATATCACCCGTTGTTTTAAGGAATGTATTTTCAAAAATAATATTTTTATGAAATTGTAAAAGTTCTTGAAAAACCTCTTCGATCTGAGCCTTCGATAATGGCGACTCTCTGCCTGCAACTTCAATCTTCATTCTAAACCTCTCCTATATTCTTAACACAGAGATCACCGAGGAGCAAAGAGAAAAGAGGAGGATATACTGGTGCTACAGATAAGTAAAAAGTTTCAGATTTTTTCAACGCAGAGACGCAGAGACGCAGAGACGCAGAGAAGCGCGCTAAAGCGCGAAAAGAACAAAAAAGGTCGACCGTTTTTCGTGGCTTTGAAAAGAATTTAATTTGTTTTTTTTCGGGCTTAGGCCCGCTTCTCTGTGTCTCTGCGTCTCTGCGTCTCTGCGTTGAAAAAATCATATACGTTTAAATAAGTCTCTTTTTCTTAATTAATTTTTTTAAAACGGTTAATTCACAAACTCTAGTTCAGCAAGGCCTTGACAGCGTCGTCGACGATGTCGAAGCCTAAAATTTTAATTTTTGATTTAAGCTCATCCGGTAATCCAATCACATTTCTTTTGGGAATAATACACCTTGAAAAGCCCATGTGAATAGCCTCTTTTAAACGACTTTCTATTCGAGACACACTTCTAATTTCACCGCCAAGGCCAACTTCTCCCATCACAACAGTTTCAGAATCAATTCGTTTGTTGCGAGTTGAGGAGGCAACAGCCAACAGTATCCCTAAATCAAGTCCAGGTTCTACAATACGCATACCCCCTGCAATAGAGACAAAAACATCGCATTTATGCATGGCAAAGCCCATTCTTTTTTCAAGAACCGCAAGAAGAAGGGCAAGCCTGTTTGGATCAAGACCTGCGGAGCGTCTTGAGGGCGTTGGAAAAAAAGTTTCTGTGACCAAGGCTTGAACTTCAATGAGCATCGGTCTTGTTCCTTCAATAGCGGGAACAATCACAGAACCCACATTTTCCTTTCTACGCTCTTCTAAAAATACTTGAGAGGGGTTTGGTACTTCAACAAGTCCTTTCATTTGCATTTGAAAGACAGCAATTTCATCTGTTGGTCCAAAACGGTTTTTAACCACTCTAATCATTCTGTAGTTTTGTTGTTTGTCCCCTTCAAAATATAGAACGGTATCTACCAAGTGTTCAAGAATTCTTGGACCTGCAATTTCGCCCGATTTTGTCACGTGTCCAATTAAAAAGGTGGTGATTCCTTGACCTTTGGCAATATGCATAAATTCAGTGGCAGTTTCTCGAACTTGAGAAACGGAGCCCGGCGATGATGTAATTTCTGCTTTATAAACAATTTGAATGGAATCAACGATGAGAATGTCGGGTTTGACATTTTCAATTTGAGCTTTGATTAATGAAAAATTTGTTTCAGATAAAAGAAAAAGGTTGTCGCTATCAATTTTGAGTCTTTCTGCCCTCATTGACGTTTGCTCTGTAGATTCCTCTCCGCAAACATAAAGTACTATGAGGCCTTGTACGGCAAAAGCGTTGGAAAGCTGCAGCATGAGGGTTGATTTACCAACCCCAGGATCCCCACCAACTAGTGTGAGGGAGCCTGGAACCTGTCCACCACCTATTAAGCGGTCATATTCGTTGATGAAGGTTTGTATTCTTGGGGTTTTTTCTCTGCAAATTTCTTTTAAACGAACAGGTCTGCTATTTTGTTGTTGCGATTCAAACCTTTTTTCCTGGGATTTGATTTCTATTTCTTCTTGAAATGTATTCCAATTAGAGCAGGAAGAACATTGGCCTGCCCATTTAATTTGTTTATGTCCACATTCTTGACAGTACCAAACTGATTTTTGCTTAATCGCCATTTCTAAACTCCAAATTTTTCTAAAGCATCTTTTGCAGCAGCTTGTTGAGCTTCTTTTTTGGATTGACCTGTCCCTTTGCCAATTTCTTGTGTATCGATTAAGACTGAGATTTTAAAAATTTTGTTATGATCTGGCCCTTCTTCACTGATTACATCATAAAAAGGTGGTTTTTGGTATTTTTTTTGGCAGTAATCTTGTAAAAGAGCTTTCCAGTTTGACAGGGGAGTCTTTAATATAGCTTCAATTTCATCTTTAAAGTGAGTGAAGATAAAATTTTTGGCAGATTCAATCCCTGAATCTAAAAAAATTGCTCCGATCAATGCTTCAAAAAGGTCTGATAAAATGGAATCTCGACCACGTCCTGAATTAATTTTCTCACCCTTTCCAAGACTCAAATACTTTTCAATGTCTAATTTTTGTACATAAGCCACACAAGATGAGGCCTCAACAAGTCTTGAGCGCAAATAAGAGAGGTCACCTTCAGGATTTGATGGCAGATTTACATAAAGATATTCTGAAATGATCAAACCTAAAACCGAATCGCCTAAAAATTCAAGGCGTTCATTATGTTCAAAAACGTCGCGATTTTCATTTATGTAGGAGCGATGGATAAAGGCAAGGAAAAGCAAGTTGCGGTTTTTAAACGCATATTGAATTTTTGCTTCAATTTCTGATGGGTCGCTAATAAGCTTGTGTCTTGAGTTCATGACCCAAATCTTAGCCTAATCCCCCATTTTCCCACCACAAAGTTTTTTCACCGCTTTGGAAGTTTTTTTTACCGTGAAGAATTTATAAGACGAGAATCTTATTTTACCTTATTTTTGTCCTTTTTTCACCGCGAAGAACGCGAAGGAAGACGCGAAGAAAAGCGAAGAAGGGGGGGAGACGGGGGGAAAAGACCATTAAATAAGAGATAGTTTTACAAAAAGAATTGAGGGTGATAATTTTTTTGT
>JBBSJT010000076.1:0-11709 GCA_038257035.1 Chlamydiia bacterium | reverse complement strand
TATTCCTTAATGTCCGAAGGACCGTCATATAATAGCCCAGGTTCGGAGCGAAGCGGAGGCCTGGGTATAAAATAAAAGTTTAATTGAGGTCTGAAAGACCGGCATTTAATGTTGGAGAAAATGGTGTTGATTAGAAGGAAAGGAACACCGGAGATTGTCTCGAGGCATAAATCAAGGTCCTTAAGGCTGCTGCATTCCTGCTCTGACCTGGTTCGGATTGATCTATTCCACAAGGTCCCCGGTGAATTAAGAATCGTATCATAAATCCGATTTTTCAAAAAGACGAAACTTCGTTTCAAGTCCAAATAGATAATTTTTTAACGCATGTTCTGCATCTAAACCTTGGTTTTCTGCTAAAATGACGATTGAAGCAAGGCATGCTCCAAGCTCTTCTTCATCTTTAAATTTTAGGTTATTTGTAGGTGGCATTTCACTGAATTGAGCAGATTGCATTTTTTTGGTTACTTTTTGTGTACGAGCCAAAGCTGGCAGTCCTTTTGGAATTCCATCCAAAACGCTTGTTCTATGCTCTTTTCCCTTTTCGGTAAGCTTGATCTGATCCCACCGGGCTTTAAGTTGTTCAGAACATTCAATGGATTCATTACCAAAAACATGCGGATGTCGACGGACAAGTTTTTCTTTGATACCCCTTAAAGCTATTGCCATTTTAGTACGGTTTTCTTTTTCCGCTAGCCGGGACAAGAAAACAACATTAAAAAATAAATCGCCAAGTTCCTCTTCAATATGATTATTATCTTCAAGATCAATGGCTTCGATAAGTTCGCAGACTTCTTCTAAAACATCCGACCGAATCGTTTTCATGGTTTGTTTTCTATCCCAGGGACAGCCATTTTCGGAAAGTAAATGATCGACAACGACGACCAATTCATCAAATTCTTGCATTTTTCACCTTAAATAATAGAAAATAGGGTATGATTTTATATATACTATAGTAATAAAAATATAAGAAATGAAGAGAAATTTAATGAATAATAAAAACGCCATATTTATTGCAGCAACAGGGCAGAATGTTGGAAAATCAACACTCTCACTTGGTATTATTGCAGCGCTCAAGAAAAGATATTCAACAGTCGGATTTATCAAACCGATGGGGCAGCAACATGTGCGAATCAATGATGAAATCATTGTAGATAAAGATGTTGTGCTTTTTAAAGAACATTTTAAACTTGCAAGTGATTGGCAAGATATGAGCCCTGTCATTGTTCCTGCAGGATTTACGCGTGATTTTATAGATCATAAAGTCGATGCAAGCAAACTTATAGAAAACATTGAAACCTCCTTTAAAAAAATCTATCAGGAAAATGCCTTTACTGTTGTTGAAGGAACAGGACACGTAGGAGTCGGCTCCATTCTAGGGCTCAACAATGCAAAAATTGCGGCAATGCTAGGGGTTGATATGGTGATCATTGCTTCCGGAGGATTGGGATCAACCTTTGATGAGCTTTCCTTAAATATTGCTCTTTGCCGTGAACATGGCGCCAATATTAGGGGTGTCATTTTAAATCGCGTGCACGATAATAAACGCGCCATGATTGAAGAATATTTCCCCAAAGTTTTACAACAATGGAATATCCCCCTACTCGGCATTGTCCCCTTTAACGATCTTTTAAATACACCCGCAATTGAAGACTTTGAAACACTTTTTAATGCAGAGCTTATTTCAGGAAAAAAACATCGTTACCGTCATTTTCAAAATCCAAGATTGGTAGCAGGTTCACTTGAATCCTATATGGAAGAAATCATGCCAAATGAATTGATTATTACACCGGCAAGCCGCGAGGATATCATTCTTAAAACGCTTGAAAAACATTCTGAAGTGAAAAAAAAGGATGGAGTGGATTTAGAAGGTGGAATTATTCTTACCGGCCGCCAGCCTCCAAGTCAAAAAATTGTGGAAACAATCAAACAGCATGACATTCCAACCCTCTACGCCCCTATCTGCAGTTATGATGCGATGAAGATGATCACATCATTTATTGCAAAAACGCGCACCGGTGATACAGTAAAGATCGAGCGTGCGATACGGTTGGCCGAAGAGTATGTCGATTTTGATTTATTAACCACAAAAAAATAAAGGAACACAAGATGCCAATTTTATATTTAATATTTGCAATGTTTGCGATTACCCCGATTTTTGGTGCTGAATTAACGGAAAAGGAAATTGAGGCATTTCAACCGACTTTTCTTTTGCCAATTGACGTCACCAAACAGCCAATAAACTTAAGCGTTACTATTCCAAAAGGTTATAAACCTTTACAGCCTTTAGATGCATTTGGTAAACGTGAACAAGTCATGATCGAATACATTCCTCAAAATGATAGTGAGAATAATTGGAGCGAAATCATTACAGTGAATAAATTCATCGGTCAAAAGATTTCAGCAAAAACATTTGCAGGTATGGTCAAAATACAAATGATGTCTGAAGCTAAAGGCATTAAATTGATTGCTGATACATCTTCAATAAATAAAAACATTGAAGAAGCCTATTTTTTAATGCGCTACAGAACTCAGCAAAAACAAGAAATCATTGGTGCAAAATACATTTCAGGTCCTTTTGATGCTGCCGGTGTTCAATATACCATTCGCTTAAAACCTGATTTAAACGAAGATGCTGCAATCAAAAAAATCGATGATTTTTTCAAAAACAACGTGCAGCTTATAGGTCTGTAATAATTTGTAGGACAAGTTACCCTACATATAAAACTAACTTACCTAAAGTAATGTAAAAGTAAAATTTGGAGTGCTGTAACTCTGTTACAGCTCTGTCGCTCAAATCGGCTCCGGCGATTTGTAAGCCCGATTTATCGTGCTTCAGAGCAGCCTGCCAGAGTCCTAGCTGAAAACAAAGCTGTAACAGAGTTACAGCACTCCAAATTTTACTTTTACATTACGAAGGTTAAAACCTACGCTACAGAATCTTCATAAAACTTCTGAAAAGGATGTCGCTTGTGACTTCGCGCAAACAGGCGCCGGTTTTGCAAGTGCGGATGATGGGGCAACGTCTTTGAATGACTCTGCCGTATGGGCATGAGCCTTGAAAAGCATGATGATGCTCGCCCATAGGCATAAATTTTGCTGAGGAGGATGGGCCAAAAAAGCTAAATGTCGGGGTGTTAGTCGTACCTGCAAGGTGCAGAGGCAATGAATCCATTGCAATTACAAGCTGCATATGGCTCATGAGGTTTTGTAAGGCAGATAAACTTAAACGATCAACTACCAAGCTTTTTGGAAAATTGGCTTTCAGTTCTTCTGCGTATTCCTTCTCTTTTAAGGAGCCCCACATAAAAAGAAAATTGCAATTTTTGTGCGCTTCTACTTTTTTTAAAAAATCGATCATCGTCTCTTTGCTAATTTGCTTGTTTTGCCAAATGGATCCCGGGCAAACCATGATTTTTGTTGGATTAGAAATTGACAATAAGAGATCGTTGATATGCTCTTTATCATGGTCGCTTATTCGAAGGTTGGTATTTTCAAAAGTATCGGATTCAATTTTAAAATATTCTTTAACAAGAAATAGATTTTCTTCGCGGACATTGCAAGCTTTTGGAGGATTAAAACGGATGTTATTGAATATGCAATTAGGCCACTCTATTGCCGTTTTAAACCCAAATCCAACCTTATGCTTGGCTTTAACTTGGGCCACAATTAAGCCTGATTTTAGGTTGCACTGCAAATCAAAACAAACATCATAAGTTTGACTTCGAAGAGTCTTTCTAAAATCACTAACACCTTTATAAAATGCAGAAAATTTTTTTCGCCATTCCTTGGTATTTACCTCGATCACTTTATTTACAAAGGGATGGTTTGAAACCAATTCTGCAAAAGGTTTTTCTACAACAAAATCAATGGTAGATTCAGGAAAATACTTTTTCAAATAACTTAAAACCGGATATGCATGAATGATATCCCCAAGAGAAGATGTTTTAACTATTAAAATTTTCATAAAATTTCTTTTAAGGCCAAAGCAAAATCTTCCGGTATGGGAGCTTCAATTTCCATCATGACATGAGATTTTGGATGAGGAAATTTAACCTTATAGGCGTGAAGCAGGCAGCGTTTGGCTTGGAAAGTGCTTTTAAATGTGCGGCAGTAGTGGTAATCGCCTAAGATTGGAAGGTTCATTTCGTTTAAATGCACGCGGATTTGATGCGTTCGTCCGGTTTTTGGGTAACATCTGATTAAACTTATAGATTTTCCAAGTTTTTCAACTTTCCATTCCGTGACGGCGCGTAACCCTTTTTCTTTTGGAACTGAGCCCCAAATCGTCTGGCCCTCATAGCTTAGTTTTTTTCCAAGATAGTTATCGACGACGCCGGAAAGTATTTTTGGCGAGCCATCAACAATAGCAAGATAAACCTTCTTAACTAAAAACTTTCTAAAAAGTGCAATCATATCGTTTAAGATAAATTCAGTTTTAGCAAACATTAAAACGCCGGTTGTGCCTATGTCGAGGCGATGAATCAAAAAATGACCCGTTTTAAATCCTTCACTTAAGATGCCCGCCGGTTTGTTATAAATAAACAAATGCTGATCTTCAAATAGGATGCGACTTTTTTCAAATATTTGATGATCTTTTTTTGGTTCAAGTTTAATTGGTTTGAAGGTGACAATATCCCCTTTAAAAACCATAGCTTTAGCAAAACGTTCTGTGATTCCATTAATGGTGCATAAATTTTCTTCTAAACAACGCTTAATCTGTTTTAAAGAATATTCATCCATTTTACTTTTAAGGAATGTGACGAGTTTTTGTTCCGACTCTTGCTCGGTAACAACCCATTTTGGATCTTCTATTTTTGTCATTAAAACTGCTGTAAAAATCTAAGATCATTTTCAGTAAAAAGACGGATGTCTTTAATACCATATTTTAACATAACAATACGTTCAATCCCCATTCCAAAAGCATAGCCTGAGTAAATTTCAGGGTCAATGTCGCCATTTTTTAAAACTTCAGGATGAATCATACCGGCACCAAGAATTTCTAGCCAACCGGTCTGTTTGCAAAGCTGACAGCCCGCACGTTTACAACTAATGCAACCAATATCAAGCTCAAGACCTGGTTCTACAAAAGGAAAGTAACTTGGGCGAAATCTTGTTTCCACATCAGGCCCAAAAAATTTAGCTAAAAATTCGTCCATAGTAGCTCTTAAGTCGGCAAACGTTACTTGCTTATCTACAAAAAAACCTTCGATTTGATGGAAAAAGACGTGGGATCTTGTTGTAATTGTTTCATTTCGATAAGCACGCCCAGGCGCAACAATACGAATAGGAGGCTTTTCAGTCTCCATGATACGCGCTTGAATGTTACTTGTATGTGTTCTTAACAACATATTGGAGGATATATAAAAAGTATCTTGCATATCGCGCGCAGGATGATCGGAAGAAAAATTAAGCGCTTCAAAATTGTAGTAGTCAGAGTCCATATCGGGGCCATATTGAACAGAAAAGCCCATCTCTTTAAAAATATTTAAGAGATCGTCCAATACTTGAGAGATAAGGTGCTTTCGTGCGACAAAGCGCTTTTTGCCTGGCAAAGAAATGTCGATTTTTTCATTTTCAAGCTGTTTCTTTTCTTCTGATTCGGTTAGGCTGATTTCCAAGTTTTCAATTTGACTTGAAAGATAGACTTTAAGGTCGTTTATGAATTTGCCACACTCGGGGCGATTTTCTTTAGGAACACTTTGTAGTTCCTTCATCAGATTTTGAATCGGTCCTTTTTTACCGAGATATTTGACTTTTAACTGTTCAAGGTCATTTAAGGAATCGACAGCTTTGATTTCATTTATAAATTCAGTTCGTAGTGCTTCAATCGAATTTTCCATATTCACCAATTCACAAAAATTTTAATAAAAAAAAACAGAGACTCAAAAAAAAATAATTTTGAGCTCTGTTTTTTGAAACTATTGTTTAAACAAGAGCTTCTTTTGCACGACTCACAACAGCTGTAAAGCCGAATGGGTCGCGGATAGCCATATCGGCTAACATTTTTCTATTTAGTTCACATCGCGCTTTACTCAATCCATTAATGAATTTGCTATAAGAAATTCCATTGATCTTAGCGGCAGCTCCGATACGTGTGATCCAAAGTCTTCGGAACTCACGCTTTCTGAGCTTACGGTGGCGATAATTGTAAGCCAACGCACGAAGAACACAGTCTTGTGTTAAACGAACGTGATTTTTACGATCTCCAACGAAGCCTTTAGCTCGCTTAAATAATCTTTTTCTGCGTCGATGTGAAGCGACGCTGTTAGTTGCTCTAACCATTTGTCATCTCCACATTGTATATTTTTTTAAACACCCATAACACGTTTGTACATCTTTAACTGACACTCACTAACTAAAGCAGGATTTGACAGTTGACGTTTACGCTTTGATGTTTTTTTTGTTAAAATATGACGTTTACCAGGTTTGCTTCTTTTTAGCTGCCCTGATGCCGTCAACTTAAATCTGGCTACTACAGCCTTCTTCGTTTTTAATTTTACCTTTACCACTTGTAACTTCCCCTCGATAATCACTCTTATTTAAACTCTCTTAAAGTAAAACGACTTCAAAAAATCATTTCACAAGGAGTTTTAGTCAATTATCTCTCATTTATCCGTTTTTGTTCATTTCTGAATGTGACGGGTCTTGTCCCTGTCTTGGTTCCTCTTTTTTCTTCTTCATTCCAGGTGCCAAAACAGCAGTTAACATTCTTCCAAACATTTTCGCCGGAGCTTCAACCGTTGCAATATCGGCGAGGTCTTCACAGAATTTGTCAACTAAACGTTGTCCAATTTCTGGA
Organism: Chlamydiia bacterium; assembly: GCA_038257035.1. Taxonomy (GTDB): domain Bacteria; phylum Chlamydiota; class Chlamydiia; order Chlamydiales; family Parachlamydiaceae; genus JBBSJT01. Next base: position 4,910 of record JBBSJT010000076.1, on the reverse strand, counting down.
TGAGCCATCTCTCTTCCGCGAAAAACGCATGACACTTTAACTTTATTACCTTTAGTAACAAAGTCGCGTGCATGGCGCATTTTAGTTTGAAAGTCATTGTCGTCAATATTCGGTTTAAGCTTGACTTCTTTAATTTTAACTTGATGCTGCGCCTTTTTACTTTCTTTTTCCCGTTTGGTTTGATCATAACGGAATTTTCCGTAATTTATGATCTTACAAACAGGCGGGCTTGCACCCGGTGAGATTTCAACAAGGTCAAGTCCATCTTGTTCGGCCATAGCTAATGCTTCGTAAAGCGCTAGGACGCCAATTTGTTCTCCGGTCTGGCTTATAACGCGAACTTTTGGAGCGCGTATTTCTCTGTTAACTCTCAACCGACTTCCTATCTCCTCATTTGAAATGGCCGGCCTGATTTTTTACTCTTCTTTCAATTTCTTGATAAAAGAACTAAGAACCATTCCCTGATCGGTTAACCCTTTTTATTAAAGAGCCACTTTCACAGTGCCATTTTTTTCTTCTTTATCCTCTGCAATCAATATGCAAAGGATTTTTTTTTCATTCTAATCGCTTAAAACACCTTCAACTTCTATGGCTTATTTAATTAAACCATGAAGGAAGTAGTTCTGCTTGCTCACTAATTTTTAGCTCTCTCGTCTTATTTTCGACGAGCAAGGCAATAAAACGCTCTAACGAGTTAAATACCGATCTAAAGATGATCACCGGTGGTTCTTTTTGACCATCTTTGTTCAGGTAATTTAACCCTAAGTAACTTGACGTAGCCGAATCTACCCCGAGGGAAGAAATCAACCATCTACGTCCAAGCTCATCGATCAACACCACTTCAATTCTTGGACCTTGATGGATTAAGCCTTTTCCATGAGTAGCATAAATGTTGTCGTTCTCTTTGTCAACGATAAATTGAAAATCAACAGCATTTAACGCATTTTCTAACCATTTATACCCTTTGGACAAATGCGTTTTATCTTTTTTATTTTTTAGCACATACTCTAATTTCAACCCCGAAATTCTAACTGTTTGATCTATTAAACGCAAAGCCGAAATAAGCTCCTCAACAACTTGAGTTTCTGTACAAAAAATATGTGCTTGATCGGTCAAATAAATTCTTGTCTGAAAAAGTCCATTAAGTTCAGCCTCTGACCCTTCAAAAAAACAGCTATGCCTCTCGGCGTATCGGACAGGCAAATCTTTTTCTTGGTGGCGACTTTTATTAAAAAGCAAGGCATGTACGCCTGTTTTTTCTGAAATAAATTGGTAATCGTCGCTTTCAATTTCAATGATTGGCACACACTCGTTTTCGTCTGATTTGTGCGGATTTGTTTTGGTTAAAAACGAAGGTTTCACTAAATTTGGCGTCAAAACTTGGGCGAATCCTAAGAGCTGATCTTGGCTTTTTAAAAAATTTAATAGAGATTCTCTGATTTCCATTCCTTTTGGCAGCCAGCAAGGCTCATTCGGGAAAACTTCATCTTCAAAAGTATAAAGACCCATATCAAGTCCAAGAGCCTGGTGATCTTTTCTTTTACCTTTTTCAGTTTTTTTCAAATAATCTTTTAAGTCAGCCTTATTTGACCATGCAGTTCCGCGTATTCTGATCACTTGAGATTTTTTATACTGTTTCGTGCCTGATTTAAAGAAAGGAATGGCAATCGTTTTTCTCTCAACCTTTTGAAGTTTAAAAGCTTGCGCTATATCGGAAGAAGAGCCGTAAGGAGGTTTGCACACATCATAAAAATCCCCCATCTTCCATATTTGAACGATATTGTCGGATATAAGTTCTAATTCATCAATTTTATAGGGCTGATTTTGATGACGAAATAAGCCAATCGCATTTTGGCGCATCATTTCGAGCATTTCAACAGGCTTGCTTTCTTTGATGATTCCCCTCATGCGCTCTTCTACCAAAAAAAGATTTTCTTCTGATAATGGCTGCTTGAACTGAAAATCGTAGTAAAAATCAAGGTCTGTTGCATTTCCTGAAACAAGAACGGCATCCGGAAAAATTTCTAAAATAGCAGAAGCTAAGACTTCAGCAGCTACCCTTTGAATCTGTTGGACCGGAATTTGATTAGATGGAAATGATTTCATGAAAATTACTGTAAGTATAAAAAATGGGGTATAGCTGACTCGAACAGCTGACCTCCACGATGTCGACGTGGCGCTCTAACCAATTGAGCTAATACCCCATTAGAAGGCAAAAGCATAGCTGAATGCAAAAATTTGTGCAAGTTTTTTTTAGTTAAAAAAAGTGTTCGGGTTTTTTAGTGTTTTTAATGGGAGTTTCTTTTGGGGATTTTTCAAGGACTTAAAGGACAAAAAGAACATATCCACCGTCCTGAAAGTGCTTCCGAGGCTTTTTATAATAACTCATGTGTATACAAAGATCCTTTAAAGAATTAATAGTAATCACGATTGAATGCTTTATCATTAAAAAAACCTGTTATTGATACGCAAAAAAGGACGACCAATATAGCATTATAAAATGGAGAGCCCACAATATCTTTATGAATGGTTTCAAAAGTTCTTTTATTATTTTTATATTCTTCTGTTTGTACTTTAAAAAATTGATCTCCTAATTCTATAATTTTTTGGTTTTCCGGTTGTGGCTTATTGCAAAATGTAGATTGCAGAGATTGAAAGCCAATTCTAGGAGCTATTATTCTTGAAAAAGTTGATGGTACAAACATGTTAAATCCCTTCTTTTTTTTGGATTAAAAATATTTGTATCACAAGAAGAATTTGTTTGAAATCTTTTTTATGACTAGCTTGTAGCGTAGGTTTTAACCTGCATGCGTGCAAGGCAACGGGTTAAAACCCGTTGAACATGCGCAGGTTAAAACCTACGCTACAAAGCACAGCACCCTACTGTGCAACGAGCTCGTACTGGGGGCTTTGGGGGTCGTTGGGGTAGACGGGGCAATGGCCGGTTGTGAACAATTGTTGTAGCGGAGCCACCCAAGGATGTTGTAGGCAAAAGGAAGTTGATAAAAAAAGGTATTCAGTAGTTTTATTATACTCACAATGATACTTGTATTGGGTAGGCCATTTGTCTTTTGTTACATATGATCGCGAATACTTTGATAATAATCCTGCCTTACCTCTTTCCAATTTGCCAGAAAAAGACCAGTTACCATAATCTGCACTGGATGGATCTAAACCCAAAGCACAATTAAAAAAAGCGATCTCTACTCTATTGTCCATTAAAGGGTTTTTATATTGGATTGCAATAAAGGGGTGAAGGATTCCCTCTCGTTCATCGATCCCCCGCATGACAGAAAATCCCATTCCCAAGTATTTATGAGCAACTTCAAAAATACTTAACTGATGAAATTTTTCCTTGCCTCCAACTGCAAAATAAATGGCTTGCTCGCTTTTTATTTTGTAAGCTATGATACAAAGGTCGTCTATCTTAAATTTACTGATACAATCTCTTGAACCACCATCAAATGCTTTTACGGCTTTGATTGCTATAGCTGCACCTTCATTATTAATAGCCAATGCTTTTAAAAGGTTCCAGGATTTGCCTTTTTTATTTTTTTCCAAATTGTCTAAAACATTGCAGTAAAGGTCCCAAACAGTTTTATTCCATTTACTTTCACCAAAAAAATAACATTTTTTATCAAAATATGCCTGATGAATTGTTTTTAGCCTTTTTTTGTTCTTGATGTCTTCAAGATCAGAAATGAGCCTTATCCCCTCTAGCAATAAGCTTTTTTGGTAAACGCCTTTTTTTTGCACCTCTTCCATTTGTAGTGTCTCTTTAAAAACTTCCCTGCATTTCTGATTGACCGAATGAGTCATTAAAAAATCATGATCAGAAAAAATAATATTTACAATTTCCGGAGGCAAGGTATTAATGTGAGGCCAATAATTGGAGACAAAATGAGTATTCATGCTTTATCTTTAGCTATAAAATTTAAAAGGAGTTCTATGTTCGTCTTAGAAAGGCCTTTCACCTTTAAGAAATCCTCTCGGGTAGCTTCTTTCATTTTTTTGATACTGCCAAAATGGGCAAGCAGAAGTTGTTTTTTTTTTGGACCGATTCCAAGCAGATCATCCAATTCACTTTTAATCATCTTCTTACTTCTTAAGTTTTTATGAAAAGTGATAGCAAACCGATGCGCCTCATCTCGAATTTGTTGTAGTAAAAATAAGACTTTGGAATTTGATTTAAGATGAATCGCATCTTTTATATTAGGAAGAAAAACTTGCTCATCCGTCATGCCTTTATCGTGGCGTCCTTTTTCTTTTGCCACCCCAATCACATCTACGGTGACTACCTCTAAATCACGCAAAACTTTAAGGGCAATATTTAAATGGCCCTTTCCTCCATCAATAATTAACAAATTGGGCAAATCATTTTCTTCTTTAGCACGTATAAAACGTCTTGTTAAAACTTCCTGCATAGTGGCATAATCATCTTGATCTGTCACAGTTTTAACTTTATAGCGACGGTAGCGTTTGCTATCTTTAACCCCATCTGTGAAAGCAACAAGTGCTGACACAGCCAATTGGCCTGACATATTCGAATTATCAAAGCATTCAATCCGGTAGGGCATGTTTTGCAAGCTAAACTTCTCTTTCATCTCGACAAGGGTTTGCTCTCTGATGTTTTTGATGTCTTTATCTTTTTTGAAAGTGGCCTCCGCATTAAGAAAAGCCATTTCGACAAGTGACAGCTTTTCTCCTTTTTGAGGGGTCAAAACATAAACTTTTCGTTTTTTATTTGCCGATAAAATATCTGAAATCGCTGCATGATCAAGCAATACCGGCAGCAAAATTTCATGAGGTAGATCAGCTTCCTCTGACTCCCCTGCTTGCTGATAATGCTGTAATAAAAAAGATTCCATCAATTCTTGATCATCTTCGACGATTTTCTCAAAATTAAACTG
>JBBSJT010000075.1:0-11848 GCA_038257035.1 Chlamydiia bacterium | reverse complement strand
GTGTTGTTGAGGTCTGAAAGACCGGCATTTACTCTAGGGTTTTTAACGATAAGCATTAAAGGTTAGTGCATTATTTAAGACAAGGAGTTCTCAACGCACTCTAAGTTATATCCTTAGCTTAAACGCGAAAAGTCTTATCTAAGATTAGCAAACAACTAAAGCAAATAGTTGTTATACGTTAGAAGCGATCATTGCTCTAAATATCTCATTGACAATATCTTTAGGGAACATGCTAAGATTAGATGCATTATCTTGACTACCTATTTAAGAACCAAACCTAATCTAACCATTTGTTTGTTAAAGGTTTTATTATAGGCGTCTAAAGCTTGAGTAAGATTTATTATATCTTTGTAATCCCATGTATGATCCAAAAAAGTACTTAAAAAAAATTTCACCCCTTTAGTAATCATCTTAGCTTCTATATTAAAGCCCATTTCTACAAGTTTTTCTAAACATTCACTCCCTTTATATCCAGCAGAATTTAGTAAGTTAAGATAAATCAAGTCAAATTGTTCAGTTTCTTTAAACAAGCGGGCATGAACTTTTTTATTTTGCATAAGGGAAAGTGCAAGTTTAGAATTTTGTCGCTAACAATTAATTTTTAAAAATTAATTGTTAGCTTTCAGACTAACTTGTTGGTCTGATTCCTTGTGTTAAGGCTAATACACTATTTTCACATTTCTCATATGAATGCTCTTCTGTATTCTGAATTTTTACAAAATTCAGAATTACAGGCAAATCGCCGGAGCCGATTTCTAGCAACTTAAGCAGTACCAGAGCTACGCACTCCAAATCAGACCGACTCGTCGGTCTGAAGAAAACAAGCTCGAGGTGTTTAGTCAACTTTTAACAATTAATTATCATTAGAACTATCATCTGAATTTGTTCCTAACTCTATGCCCATAGTATTTATAAGAGATATATAATGCAATGCTTCAGTTTGGAATTCGTTTTGCCGATTGGCAACTATTTTGTACCATTTTAACGCTTTTAACAAATTCTTAGCTACACCAACGCCATTATAGTACCAATTTGCAACTACGAATTGTTCTCTTGTCCCACCCTTTCTAGCAATTTTTTTGTAATATTTAAAAGCCTCTACAAGATCGACAGCTGTGCCAATACCATTTTCATAACAATTTGCTAACTCAACTTGGACATCATAGAAATGATGATTCTCGGCAACAACTTTCCAATATTGAAAAGCTTTTTCAAGGTTTTTCTCAAAAAATATGCCCTCTTTGTAATAAGAAGCAAGTTCAACTTGAGCATGGGGTTCTCCTGCGTCAGCTGCAAGCTTAAAATATTTAATGGCTTCCTCAAGATTTATCGTAACACCATCACCTTTTTTATAGAAATGAGCAACGATAACTTCAGCTTCATGTTGATAGGACCCTTTAAGATCTGCAACTAGCTTATAATACTTAAAACTTTTCTCCGGATCCTTTCGGCTGCAACGGTTTGCTAACTCGTAACACATCTCTGAAAGATGAAATTTTGCATAACGATCATCTTGAGCAATAGCAAGTTGGAAATATTTTATGGCTAGCTCTTCGTTTTTTTCAGTACCGTAACCAAATCGATAGTAATTTGCAAGACCGGTTTGACCCCTTTTAAACCCTTGATGAGCAGAAAGTTTAAAATACTCAAAGGCTTTTTTTCTATCTCTCTCATAATCATAATAAGTAGCAAGGCAATATTGACCTATTCGATTTGAATTTGGCTTTGAAAAACATTCAAGATAGGGTGATAACATTTTGAAAGCATTCTCTTTTCCCTCATATTTATTTAAAGTTTTATAAGCAATTTTAGATACATTTTTTAATTCATTTGAATAATTACAAAATAACTTTTTCCAAACAATGTCTCCCTGAAAATTATAATCTTTTTCAAAAGATTTATAAAGGTTTCGCACATTGCTTTCCCAATAATTATTTTGTAGTTCACTTGAGCCCAATTGATTAAATATTTTACAACAAATTGAAAAATTTGTCGTTGTTTTCGGATCAACGTTATTGCTCTCTTAATAAAGCATTTCATTTATCACATCTAAAGGGATATCGTTAAATGATATTTGGTTAAGATTAGGAGTATAATTAGTTCCTAAATTTTTCATTATTTATCCTTAAAGATTTATTTTTGTAAATTTTCTGTCATTGTTTTAGCGTCTCCAAGAAGAAGGCTGAATTCAAATCCAGGATTGGAATTTTTCAGTTCAAAAAAACTTAAGTCGAATAGCATCTTGTCAAGGGATTCGTTATTATTCTTAACTTCATCTAGTTCCGATTTTTCAGTAACAGTTAACGAAGAAAGTTTCGTTTCTAGATAATATTGAAATGTTAACTGAATGCTAGGAAGAGATTTAATTTCTTTTTTGAGATATGAGCTCCAAAAAGTGGCAGGTTTTATCCAGGCACGTTCTGAAATTTCATCATCAGGGGTAACTGTTAGCGTTTCAGAGCCATTATATGGCGCATAAAAGAAAACCATCATGTTATGACGGGTTGGTGTTACAGATTCATAAGCAAAAAGCATCTCTCCAGGGATGTTTTGATTTAAGTTTATGTTAGTCTCCTCGTTTAGCTCTCTTACTGCCGACTGCCATAAATTTTCTCCTACTTCTACTAACCCGCCGGGAACATACCAAAAAGCGCCTCTTGTCTTTTTAATGAACAACAGCTCGCCCTGATCATTTTCACAAATGGGAAATGTTCCTAATGCTAAATCACCACATTTTCCCTCAATATTTTCTTTAAGGTTTTCAGGTCCATAAAGTGGTATTCCATCTTTAGCAGAAGTCAGTATTAATTTATCTGGCTTCACATTAACTTGAATGCGAGGTGTTTGATGATCTGTTTTTAATTGGTGTAAAACGGCTTTATCTTTCTGTGCTATTTCTTCTTTCCCATCATGATGCTGAATGTAGATCGGCATATAAACAGGTTTGAGTGGTTGTTCATTGAAATTTGTTAAAGTCACAGATCCTGTTCCTGTAAGAGGTGTAAACATATTTTTACCTTTTTTTATTTAAATTTTTTGAAATGCGTTTTATGTAGTTATTCGTGGCTTTTTTTATTTAAGAGTAAATCAAAATTAGCAGTACTAAAAAATTCGATTGCAACTGATGTGCCAATTGCTACACGAGGGGGTATGTAATAGGTTGGTTTGCAGGTTTGCTTGTAGAATGATTTCATAATTCCATACGACACCACCCAAGGAAAAGTAATAGCAAAAAGATATTTGATTGCTTTAGCTTCAGGAGAAGCTTCAACATCAATTTTTTTTAAGCCTTTATGCAAGCTTAAGTTGGTTAGGCCACTAAAGCCTCCAAAAATTAACCCTGTTGTAAACGAAACTCTATCTGTAAAAAACCACGTAAGACAACCTGCTATTAATGCTCTTTTAATAGGGTGCGTCGCCCAAAAAATAGCTTCTCTATTATTGCTCAGGAGCTGATTATCCTCTTCTGTCATTGGCTTAGGGCTTATTTGGCTATTTCCTACTTGCATGGATATTCCTTTTTATTCTTTTTTAAAAACAGATCTTACAGCCTTAAAGTGAAATAAAACAAATTTATAAAAATGATAACTGATATAAGTAAAACTTTTTAATGCTACGCTAGATAGCTTTTGGAATAGAAATTTTCAATGAACATAATTAAAACTAATATCCATCGAATTTTGTTATGTGTTATTGGTACAAAAAATGCCGTTCGTAATGAACGGCATTTTAGACAGGATCAAAAAAAAATAAAAAGTTAACTATTCCTCTTTTTCGAAGAAATAGAGGTAATGCTCTGCTCGCTTGACCTGGTCAAAGTTTACCTCGCATAAAACCAGATCATCATTCATATAAAACCATCGCTCCCCCTCGCGGACATAAGCAGTGTAATGGCCGCCATCTAACCATTCTCCGTGATGATCGACACATCCACGTAAACGATATTTAGCTTTTGTTTGATCTTTTTCATTAAGATAACGGGATAGATCAAGAGTTCCATTTGCCGGCATTTCGACCGCTTGGTCAAGCTTGATCAATTGTCTATTCGTCTCACTCTTGGGCTTTTCTTGTTTGAAAGCAGGATTTCTCGAATAACGACCTAATTGTAAAACAAGCATCTTCGGCAAAGATTTGCTAAAGCGGCGAATGATTGTTGAATTTGGTACACAACAAATTTTCCCCTTCTCTTCCGGTTGCCAAACACCTTCTTTTGATGTGACTGTTTCGTTGAAATAGCCATGCAGTAAATCCATCAATGTAGAAGTTGAATTCACACCCATTGGAAGGTACAGCATATTTTGGTTAACAGAATAGCTCTTTGTAATCGTTTGATTATTTTGTGTGTCAAAACCGCTCCTACGCTCTTCAAAAGCAAATTCATAATTAAAGTTTGAAAAAAAAGCAGCAACGAAAGCTCCTGCATCGTGTTGCGCAACCCTCATATCATCTGAAAACTCCGGATGGCAATATGAATCAAATAAACTTTCCCTCAAAGCTAATAAACTTTCATGAATGCCTTTTGCATGTTTTTTATCCATAAAATTTTTGAGATGTTTAATATTACGAATTAAACCATTGTCAATTTTTTCTGCAGAAGGCAGAGCCATTACATCTTGTTTAAAATTGGAAGCAAGAAGTACTTGCAGAGGGGCATTCATATAGCAAGAATTGAGGATATTTGGTAATCCCACAAGAGTGCTGCTTGAAACAGGAATGCTAGAGGGATTCACCGGGTTCAATGACGCCACATTTCCCTTAAATCTTGAGCCAGAAACAAATGTCGTAATTTCATCTATTTTTTCCAATTGATCCCTCATTTCGCTAAGCTTTACGCTTGGCTTCAATTTGAGCTCAGAAACAAATAATTCAATCACGTCTCTTGACACTGGGTTTAAAGCTTTTTCTTCTGTCAAATTAATGGTCGGTCGGACAAGTTCGTCATGATAAAATTGGGGGATTATCCCAAAATATTTTTCCATCATTACATATAACGTTTTATTATCTACCTTAGAAAGAAGTTTGACCATCGCTAAAAGAACTGAAAAATTCTCGGAGAATTTTTTTTCAGCTTCTAATAACTTTTGTTGTTTATTTTTTGTTTCCAATGAAACCAAAAGATAATCTTCTTCAAGATGAACAATTAAAGGTCTAAATATTTGCTCAGCTTCCAAGGATAAATTTTTTCCTTTTTCTGTTACTTCAACAAGATGTTGCCTGATTTCTTCTGAATAGGATTGAGAGTCATATTCGATCATGCTCTCAGGATCAAATTCCCACAACTTGTAAAGACCTTGAAATCCAACTTCTTTTGGAGCTAACAGGAGACCTGTTGTTTCGTATGTTTCTTTGCCGGGAAGACCAAGCCCCTTAGCAAAAGATGTATAGATTGCTTGAATCAAAAATTCATTCACTGCAATAGAGTCAGGTGTTTCTAAATCAGCTTGAAAGCAACGTAATGTTTTAGAATCGAATTTAGCGATATCGATACGGCAGAATTTTTGGCCTTGCAAATCCTTTTTGCCTTGCAACTTATTTTCCGAAATAAAGCGGAAATGTATAGAGAGAATGCCTTCTTTCATACAAAAGTCATAATGGGGAATTAAGGTTCCAGATGCTGTTGATTCAAAAGCATGCAATTCGGGGTTAAGACATTTTTCACACGCTTCAATCAGCTCCTTAGGCAGTGCCAAAGGCATAAGTTCATCATTGAAACTTGGAATCACTTGGTAACTGGTTTGAATATCTTTAAAGGGATTGTTAACGTCTACTGGTTTTTCGGCTAGTATGTTGAAAAGAAAATAAGTATAGTCGCTCATCAGTTTACCGACAGCTGTATTATAAAGATCAGCATCGAAATCAACCCCAGGAGTTGGTATTTTATCCAATTCAATGGACTGAATTGGACTCGTCTCTTGAAATTGAATGCCAATTTTTGGGACGGCATAATCGTAATTATTTCTTCGTCCTGTATCAATATCTACCAAAAGATGAGAATCAGGTTTTTTCTCTGAATTTGGTTGAATAAAAGTGAATTTTTTTTGCTTAAGATCAAAATAGAAGGCGTCTTGACGTTGAGATATTTTAACTCCCGATGTAATGCTCACTTCCTCAGATCTTAGCATTGACAATGCTTTTAAAGAGAGTGACTGATATTTTTCCATTTTTAATTGATTATTCATTAGCTCAGCGCCCGACCAATCATTTTCAGGAAAAGAGCCTGTATGAATCTTTGTGGCTCCAAAATATAGTATGGTAACAATAGGTGCTAACCCAAAGCTTAAAAAGCCCGACACACTCGCTCTGAAAAAAATTTCGCTAACATCACAAGCCCTTGCAAAATTTTCTGATCCATAATAATATTCATCAAATATCTTTTGGAAATTAAATTTGGGCAGCTGCTCTAAAAATTTTTCATTTAATTCGCGATGTAAAAAGAATTTTTCGGCTCCAACAATATTTTGCGTTCCTTTTTGATTTAGCTTTTTTTGACAAAAGCTCTGAAACGACAATTTCAATGCTTTTCGCTGGTACTTTGTTTTTAAAGAACGCATCTGCTGTGTGCTTCTTGAGCTTTCATACCCTACTTTATTGCGCGTTTTAATTAACTGCCCGATAATACGGGGTAAAAGTGTATAAAGGCTTTCAATTTCTTTTGCATCACTGTTTATTTTTTGGCAAATAGTTAAAATGGATTGCTTAATCTGTTGATTCTCTTGCAACATCAATGCTATTGAAGCTTTTTTATCTACGTCAGGTTGGTGGCGTAACGTCTGAATCATGTCAAGGAAGTGTTTAACACTCTCATGAAATAAAAACCAATTAGGGACACCTTTTTTATAATTGGATTCATTTGTTCCTAATTCAAGAATATTTGCTAATAAAGGGGTAAAATAGTCAGGATTGCGATAGATTAATCCAAGATTGACGCAGGGAAAAATTTTAAGATTGTCCTGGTGTGTGCTATTTCCCTTAATAAATCCACTATAATGATCTTCCTTTGCGCTGTCTAACCCTTCTGATTCAATAAGAGTCAAAAACTCTATCATTTTTTTAAGTCGTTCTATTTCATCTGTACTTCCTGTAATCTTATCTTTGTATTGGCGCGTCTTACGTTTAAGATTCAAGGCACTTGTTTCTGATATCTTAAGATAGTCCTGATAGACATGGGATTGCATCTCTTTTTGCAGATGTTCAAAGCCTTTTTCTACTAAGCTTGTCAGCTGATCACCAACCATTATCAATGTGGAATTGACTTTAATAATTTTTTCCCATACCTGATGCTCTGTTTGCTGTAGTTCCTGAATGGCTTTTTTTAAAGTCTCGAACTTATCTTCCATTGGCTTCGATTCACTGCTTAGCTCTTTAAAAGTTGTCCAAGTATTATGCGTAAGGATGAGGCCCCGCATGATGGGGATCAATACCTGATAGACAAAAAGAGCTGCAAACTCTGCCGATGCCACCCCAGACAATTTACCGGTACATAATAAAATCAAAGCATCTTTCCCATGTTTTTGGCAGAAAATTTTGAAGTCTTGATAAAATACATCTTTACTTTTGTTAATAAGATATATTAAGTCCCATGACTGACTGGCTAAAGCAATCAATTGATCGACTTTTTCGGGTTGCTTGGTTTTTACAATTTTTGCAATGACTTTCAACAGATCGCCAGCCACAAAGATCATATCTTTTGCCATGTTATCCCAAGGCTGATGAGCAGCCTCCCAAACATTTTCATTGTGTCGATTCTGGAAGATTGCCTTTTCCACTAACTCGCGATGATGCTTTGCCTCTTCTGTTTCATTAGCATTCGGATTTTGTTTTGCCAAAATGTTATGTTCAATCTCTCTTAGAGGAGCGAGGTAATTTGCTTGGTCTAATGTATGCTCAGTTTCTTCTCTTTCATTTTCTTTTTGTTTTTCTTGCCCTTCGAGGGTGTTCAAGTCTTTTTCCATTTGTACTAATAAAGCTTCGCGCTTTGTTATCTCTGCTTGTTTTTCCGCACGCTGTTTACTATACCGTTCTTTCCATAACTTACACTCTTCAAATTTATTTAAATTCAAATTCTTCTTTTCATCTTCAATTTTTTTCTTTTGACTCTCTATACGTTCTTTGATTTCTTTTTTTTCTTTTTCGATTTCCTTAATATCATTGTTTAAAGCTTTCTGATGTCTAACCGGATTAAGAACTTTATGTCCTTCTACACGGACAAATTGACGTAATGCAACTTGCTCCGTCTTAACTGCCGTCTCCTCACTATTGAGATCGGAAGCCACCCGTGTTAAAATCTGATTGCTTTCCAAATTCGAGCTACCCTGATTTTGATACTTTTGAGTGATGTTTTTGACATGACTTTCTATGTAGGTACCTGTAGCAAGCTCTGCCACCGTGCCGCCGGCAACTAAAGCCGCTCCTAATGGTGCAGTAACCGGTATACAACAAAGAACAGCACCGGTTGTGCGTATCAGCTGAGCCACAATTCTAAATGTACCTAATTTTTGCTTTTTCTCAATTAATTGTTGATAAAGCTTACCCGTTGTTTCATCTAATTGCGCTACAGCTATCTGTTGACTCCGGATACTAGCTTGTTGCGCCTGCACATCTTCCAGGCGCTGATTAAGTTTTTTGACGTCTTGCTTATAATCTGCCACCATATCATGCAAATGAGTAAAATAATTTCTGGAAGAGCGGTAAGTATGGCTACTTAGCTCAAGAACAGGAGCTCCTATTTTTTGGCGCTCTAAATAAAGCTGCATTTGTTTATGTTCTTGCTGAAAATGTTTATTTAAATTTTTAAATTGTGCAAGACTTTCGCGATCTCTTTGTTTGCCGGCTACACAATCCATGATTCCACTCATTATAATACTTGCAGCTTGAATCGTTTGGGGCCAAAAATGAGATTCTTTTTGTTCTGTAATTTCCTTTTCAATTTGTTCAATTTGTTCCAATTCTTGATCTAATTCTATTTGTAAGCTTGTCTGATCCATTTCTTTATCATTTTTTAAGAATTGATCGGCCATTTTCTCAATCGCAGGGATTGCCATTTGGAATGTTTCACGAAGTAATAAGGGAGCAGGATCATGATCAATTGCATTTAAAGATTGAGAATTTAAAGAAGTTGTAACATCTATTTCTAAAACCCTGTTAGATTTTGAACTTTCTAATGTTTGCCCAGTCTCTTCAACAGGAGGAATCAACTTCATGGGTGAAGATCTGGATGTTGACTGAAAAGATGCAGGTTGAATAGATAGACCCGTTTGATTTTGGTTTTCATCTGAGTGGGAGGGTTGAAATGAAAACTTTTTTTCTTCAGAAAGGTGTGGGGGTTTTAACAAAAAGAAATTAGGATCTGTCAAAAAATTTTCATTCTTCAATATCATATCTCCGCCCTTAGATTCTGGTAAAGAAATGGAAAGGTGGCTTACCATCATACCAATCGAAGCGATTGGAGCTATATCCTTCGGAGTTAACAATGGAGAAAATGATATAGCAGAACTTGGATTTTTTAGGGGAATATTCCAAATATCATGACCATTTAAAGTAAATGGGGGGGTAATATTTTTAAATCTTTTATTAACAAACTTAATTAAATCTTCATTTACTATGCAGGCTTCAATATGAAGCTCTTTTGCACCTACTTTTTCAACCGTCTGTTTAATTTTTCTTATAGCTTCAGAAAGAACACCATGAGATTTTGAAGGATCAGTCGCTTCCACCATCCCAATATAGAGTTTCAAACGCTGGTTTTCTCCAAAAGTATATAAAACATCCATGTATCCACCTGCCTTAAGCGGTATCTTTCCACAGATTTCTCCCACTTTAGAAGCTTCAAAAAATTTCATTTTATTTAAATGAGTAATATGAATTTTTTGTGCGACTTTAACCACGCCTTTTGCGGCACCTTTTGCTACACAACCTAAACTTATGGTTAAGAGATTTTGACAAACCTCCGATACACTATCTAAATAATAATTTGTTTCAGCGGGCGAAATCCCATAATCCCTTTCAAATATCTCAATAGTTCTAGCTCGCTCTTCTTCCCATCCTTTTTTAAGAGTTTCGGGAATGCAATTTTGTATTGCATTACCGATCGAAAGAGCGGCCTGTTCAGCAAGAGGATGCGATTCCATAATTTCTTGCATTGCCATTTCTATTGCTGTTCCTACTGCTCTAAGAGGTAAACTTGCTACATTTACAACGCCCATACAAGTTCTAACACGGTCTTCAGGGCTCATTTGTAAAAGTAATAAATCAGGATCTGGATAAAACATAAATAATTCCTTTTAATTGATGTTTTGAAAAAAATTTAATCGACAAAGTTCAAGTATAAAAAAACATCGCTGATTAAGTCTAATTTATAAAAATTATAACGGTTATAATCTTTTCTAATATATGTATTAAATTTTAGGGAAAATGGCTTAATATTTTAAATCGATATGAAAATTTGATGTTTTTTTTAATAAGAAAATATGACTATTCCCTATTAAATTAAATTCATTAGCAGGGTCGATGTAGTTATAAAGAGTATTTGTAATCATGAGTAAATCCATTTCTGATTTTAATTAGTAAATTTAAAAAAGTTATATCTGTTATTACTTTTGCTTATGCTGTTATTGTTATTACAGAAGACTTATCCCAAAAAATTATCCATCAATAGCTATTTATTGGATAAGGCATTCGTCTTTTTGAGGTTCGTGAGCTTCATATAAATGAAGATACTTAAGGCTTGAAGCCTCATCTATGGCCGTGCCAAA
The DNA here is from genome assembly GCA_038257035.1 of Chlamydiia bacterium. Classification (GTDB taxonomy): domain Bacteria; phylum Chlamydiota; class Chlamydiia; order Chlamydiales; family Parachlamydiaceae; genus JBBSJT01. The sequence goes on along the minus strand of JBBSJT010000075.1, from coordinate 1,097 downwards.
GCCTTCTTTGTAGAAAATAGAAAGCAAGTGTTCTGCGTCTTGACATCCTTTATCTGCTGATTTTTTACAATATTCCAAGCTTAAAACTTCATCAATAGAGGTCCCAAAACCTTCTTTATAATAAGTGGCAAGCTTATACTCGGCGTAAGTATTTCCAAAATCCGCTGCCTTTTTACAATATTCAAAACTCTTAACATCGTCTTTTGCAGTGCCCCAACCATGTTTATAGTTATCGGAGAGCATTATCGATGCTGACTCATATCCTTGGTCTGCAGCTTTTTTTAAATATTCAAAACTTTTTACCCAATTGGAATCGGTGCCAATTTCTAAGATATAATTTTGTGAAAGAGAAACTTGCGCCGATGCATAGCCTTGATCAGCACTCATTTTACAATATTCAAAACTCAAAAAATCATCAACTTCAGTTCCGAAACCATCTCTATAATAGTTTGAAAGGGTGAATTGCGCTTTGGCACATCCATTTTTAGCACTCAATACGCAATATTCAAAACTTTTAATTACATCAATCGGAGTGCCGTATCCTTCTTTATAGTACTCAGAAAGTAAAAGCTCAGACTTAGCATTTTGTTGATCCGCTGCTTTTTTACAGTATTCAAAACTTGAAATAGCATCTTCTTCACAAGAAAGCCCATATTTATAATATTTTGAAAGCGTGAATTGAGCTCTAGCATAACCTTGGTCAGCGCTTAATTTACAATATTTAAAACTTTTATCAGTGTCGGTTTTTGTCCCCCAACCTTGCCCGTAATAGAGAAAAAGAAGATATTGAGCAGTTTTTCCACCAAGATCTGCCCTTTTTTTACAGTAGTCATAGCCCTTCGAAAGATCTGTTTCAATTATTTTACTTGTAAAAAGAAAAGAGGGGATTTCGGAAAATAAAACATCTTTCTTATGTTTTAATAACACTTTATAATCTGCAAGAGTACTCGAAATTTTTGGAGATGAACCGTTGAAAACCTTTGCAATTTTTTTTACATCCTCAACCAATTTATCAAAAGCAAAAAATTCTTCAATAGCGGTTGTTATTTTAAATTCATTATATGATGTATTTGTATTTGTTATCATGAAAAAATCCT
>JBBSJT010000074.1:0-11909 GCA_038257035.1 Chlamydiia bacterium | reverse complement strand
TCTGCCATTTTTGGATTTGAGAATCCCCAAGCAGTCGATCCTAAAACGCAACCGGGTTGGAGATGATCCGAGAGGTTAGGATTTTTGGTCACAAGGACTCCGTGTTCAGCAAGGGCTTTTTCGGTATCTTTTGTGCAAACGAAGGTGGCTTTGATGTTTTCTTCACGGCAATATTTAGCGGTGTCAAGGAGAAGATTATTAATTGCTTTATGGCTATTACTTGCAATGCCTATTTTGTAGCCTGATTGAACAAGTTTTGCAATGATGTGCTTTGCAGTGTAGCTTTTTCCGGTTCCTGGAGGGCCTTGGATTGTTAGGTAGCTATGATCTAGATTTTCAACGGCTTGTATAGTTTGTTCAAGTTTATATTGTTCGTTAGTTATAATTGGACCGTCAATGTGGCCTTTAATAGATGGTTTTGAGCGATTAAGGAAATCCAGGATGGCTGATTTTTTGATGAGGCCGGCATCGAAATCTTTTACAAATTGGGTGATGGAGTTAGCGATGATGTCTGTTTTTACGTTTTCGTTAGGAATGAGAGTTATTAATGGTTTTGGTTCCTCACTTGATTGTAGAATAATTAATCCCTCTTGGAGGTTGCTTTCTTCGACAAGATATGTCACATCAAAGCGATTGCCCTTTTTATTGATTTCCCCTAATACATAAAAATTTTCACTCGCACCCTTAAATTCTTGCGTAGGATCGAAGCGATATTCGTAAGCAAGATTTTTTGATCTTGGAGTGGGTTTGTAGGGAACTTTTGAGGTTCGTTGACAATAGGCTAAGCATTCGTGATCATCAAACAATTCTTCATGGCTTGCCCCGAGCCTATCAAAAAGGCGCCAAAATAGCGGTTTTGATTCTCTTTTATGAAATTCCAGTATCCAAGCGAGATTTTCAAGGAGTTGAGCCTCTGATGGGGAGCTATTCTTTGCTTTTTCAAGCAGGCGATCTCGAAGGGCTGTGCGTTCTGTGAATTCCTCTTTGATTTTGGGAGTTTCAACTTCAATTTTCCCGAGGTATGTGATGTTGTGTTCTTTTTGAAGGTCTCTTAGCCATGTGACAAGTTCTTGTGTGGAATCGCAGTCATCGATGTTGTAATCTCGGATGCTTTTTAAAATATGGGAAGTTTCCCATGTCTTTCCTTCCTCCCCTGATTCATGAAGCTCTCTCCAGTTTGCGTAAACAGCTACCGAATCCCCTCCACTACCAACTTCAGTCTTACGTTTTTCTCTGTAGAGGCGTTCCACATTTTTGATTGAATAGCGAGGTTCTCCTAGAAGAATGCTTCCTTTAACAATTTTGTAAAGATCGACAAAAACTTCATTACGTAATAGTTGATCCACTTCTTCCTCACAAACGCCAAAGCGCCCCATGAGTTTTCGGCATGCAGCAATTTCGTAATTGGCATAGTGGTAAATATGCATGGTAGGGTCTGCCAGCCAACGTTTGTAAACCCAGTGGATGAAGCCTTCAAAAGCTTGTTTTTCTTGCTCGCGGTCATGAGCCCAAAAATCTTTAAATAATCGCTCACCTGTTTCATTGAAATAAGTAGAGCCCCAAAGGTATTCCAAGCCACCCTCATATAAAGGATAACCTTCTATATCAAAGAAAACATCTTGGGGTGATGGTGGGGGTAATAATGCTAAGCCTTGTTTTTCATTATCTGTCGGAAGAATGACTTGAAAGTGCGGTTTTGGTACTCCCCTGCTTATCTTTTGGATGTTGGCTTGTTTTTTTAAAGTATTAAAGATTGTGTCGTTTAATTTAGGGATGCGTGGAAGATCTGTTTCGATGAGGTTTTGCATGGTATAAATTTCAGATTGATTAAGTTTCTTAATCTGGCCACGGCTGATATTAGCAATTTGAGAAAGATGGTCTTGTTCTTTTAATAGTTGTTCAGCGTGTGTAGACCAGTGTCCCCAATCTTTAAAGTCTGAAGGGTCGGGCTTTTGATTTGGGTCAAAATTGGCATGATCAATAAGGAACGATTCTTTTAATTTAAGGTAGTAATGGTAAAAATCGTTTGTTCTTAATTTTTCGATTTCACCATTACCCAAAACAACAACGATGTTTTCCGGTCGTACTCCTTGCATACTTTCAAGCATTTCAGCGTAACAGCATAATTGAATGACGTAAGAAGGTTTAAGCTGTTTTGATAATTTCGTGTCCCATACTTCGTAATGGTATTGCCCCAAAAGGCTTTTTGCCGGGAACTTTATTTAGGAAGTCGGAATAACCCATAAAATTAGTTGTTTCAAGGCGCGCTTGAACGATAACATCAAAACCTTGTTTCATTGCTAGAATGGTGGCTTCTTTTTTTTCTGTATCGTTCTTGCCTTCAATTTTAATTAAAGTTAATCCTTGTTCTTTGAACCATTCTTCAAGTTGAAATTCATGATCCAATCCCCTTTTTTGCAAAATATTTGCAAGTGCGTCTGTTTTATCTTTTAAATTCAAATTTTCAGGAAAGTGAGTAGCGTAGCGATCCATCCATAAGGCGTATGGTCTTTCCATAAATTTAATGAGTTCAGAGGGAGAATGTAATTTCATAAAAAACTTTTTTTATTAATTTAGTTAAAACAGTAGAATAGCATATTGGGTTCGGTTGTGTATATTGAAATAATTTTTTGAATATGTTTTAGGTGTTTAAATTTTAGACAGTTAAGGATTGTAAATTTATTAAACATAAGACCCGCTCGCTCTTAGATTGATTAAGTTGTACTTTTAAGTTTGACTTATGTAATCTTTTGCATTACACTAAGAAGTAGGGTTTATTGGATGGCTATAAAAAAATTTCGGCATAAAGGGCTTAAAAGATTTTTTTATAACGGTGATAAATCAGGTTTTCAGCCAGCTTACGCTTTTAAAATAGGTTTAATATTAGACTTACTTGAAGGAGCGCATACTGTTGAAGATATGAATTTCCCAGGTTCTAATTTTCACTCATTAGTGGGAGATTTAAAGGATTTTTATTCTGTTCACGTGAATGGAAATTGGACAATTATCTTTAAATTTGAAAACGGTGATGCATACGAAGTCGATTTAGTTGATTACCATTAGGAGATTGATAATGATCAAACATAGAAAGCCAAGTCACCCTGGAATTATTCTTGATGAACTTTACATTAAAGAATTAAATTTAAATTTGGAAGAATTGGCTTTAAATCTTGACATTTCAAGAAATACTCTTTTTAGAATAAGGACAGGAAAAGCTAATATCACCCCTACCATAGCAGTTCGCTTAGCAGAAGCTTTCGATACAACTCCCCATCTTTGGTTGAATCTTCAACAAAATTATGATATTTGGGTTGAAGAAAATGAAAAGACCCATAAACCTGTATCTTCAGTCTATAAAAATAAAAAAATCATTAGACGCCGTAATAAAAACATTGTAGACGTCTAATTTTTTTAACAACGTATTACTAGAAATAGGTAAAAAAGTCTCAAGTCGATTTGAACAGAGACCAAGCCTTAAGCTTATTCAACTTGCATTGACAATTCGTCCGTTATTTCATATTCGCTTGTTGATCTTCTGAACGCTTGTTTAGAGCTGTTTTTAACTCTATTTTCTTCTAAAATAATAATGAATTCACCACCGCCCTGACTTTTAAACATTGTTTCGTCAAAAGGACTACTTGTGGTGATGGTGCATTTACCGCTGCAATCTATTGTTCCATTATAAGCAAAAATCTTTGTTTTTATGGAAATTTGTGGAGAGCAAATCAATCCATTTCCAGATAGAGTGTCACATGAAAGGGTTACTGATTCCTTTCCAATCAAATCACCATTATTATCTAGAGTGCCACCTATAGATAAATTGAGATTTTTTGACTGCATTCGACCATTATTAGAAAACCCAGCTTCAGCATGTTGTACACACATCAGTGTGAATAAAAAGATAAGACTCGCGAATATTGAAAATGATAATTTCATGATTTCTTCCCTTAAATATTGTTAAGAGCTTTAATGCCTTCGAGTTTTCTTTACTTTAACATTATACGGGCGGTGCAACGCATTCAGAATACTATCAACTAAAAACAATGAAATACAGTAACATTTTCTTAAATCTATTCTGCCCTTAAAGGCATTTATAAAGTGAAGTTTTTGAAGAAGCGGATTAATTTGTCGGTTTTCAGATCGGCTTTGCCTTCGTGGTAGATAAGTTGTCTTATTGCAAGGTTATGTGAGCGGGAATTTACCTGAGCAAGAACGCTAAGGTCCTTAAAGTTTAAAAATGAGATAATAACATTTGAAATTTCTGGGATAAATTTTTCTAGTAGATGGGAGGATCCTTCAAGGAGCTCTTGAGTATCTTCCTTTTGAATAGTAATTAATTGTTGATCTTGGGAATAATCACTATATGATCTAATCACAATAACTCCTTTTATTAAATTAAAGATATTAGATTAACATATAATACTTTTTAACACAAACCCTTAACATCTAAGGATGAAATTGAAATTTTAAAATTATCTTTTACATTTAATCGACTTTTTTATAGGGTTAAATTAATAAAAAAGAGGTTTTCATGGTAGCTCCAAAAGAGATTAAATCAGAAAAAGAAGTATATAAAGGGTCGAGCTACCAAGCCTATCAAATTTTACGTTTGGCCTACGCATTGACTTCTATTATAGGCGGAATAGATAAATTTTATAATTATCTAACCAACTGGGAAATGTATCTTGCTGAACCATTCAATGTTTTTAACAACGCACATACAACCATGTTGGTAATGGGTGTGGCCGAGATCATCATCGGAATCGGTGTTTTGCTAAAACCAAGAATCTTTGCGTATATAGCTATGTTTTGGTTATTAGGTCTCATTATCAATTTACTACTTCTTCAAAACTTTTATAATATTGCGCTAAGCGATTTTGGTCTATTATTAGGAGCATTAGCTCTTGCACGTTTGAGCTCCAAATATGATGCTTAACAGTTAAAGGATCTTATGACACATCTAGAAACCCAAGAAATTAGCAATAATACCGGCACGAGTCAATCTTTGTGGATGGAGGTTCCTCTACCTTCTTTTCCCCCTCTAGACAAGGATTTGAATGTAGATGTATGTATTGTGGGATCCGGTATTGTAGGGCTTACTTGTGCTTACACGCTAGCAAAGCTTGGAAAATCTGTAGTTATTTTAGATCAAGGAGCTATTGCCGGGGGTGAAACCGCTCGTACGACAGCCCATCTAACATGGGTTCTTGATGATCGCTATCATGATTTGGAAAAAATATTTGGTGAAGAAGCCTCTAAACTTATTGCAATGAGTCATTCATCAGCAATTGACACTATTGAAAGAATTGTTCTTGAAGAGCAAATTGATTGTGATTTTGAAAGAGTGGATGGTTATCTTTTTGTTCCACCGGAAGATTCTAAAGAAATTTTAGATGAAGAGTTTGCTGCCATAGAAAAAACGGGAATGGAAGTTCAGATGGTGCCTCGTGCGCCTTTTAAATCTTTTGATACGGGGCCTTGTTTGCGTTTTCCCGGACAGGCCCAATTTCATATTTTAAAGTATCTGCAGGGCCTTATAAAAGCGATTTTAAAAAATGGCGGGCAAATTTTTTGCCATACCCATGTAAACCATATTGAAGATGGTACTCCTTGTTTAGTAAAGACATCTACAGGTGCCAAAATCGAATCTAGTTCTGTCATCGTTGCAACTTGCACACCCATTAACAATCGTTTTTTTATTCATACCAAGCAAGCAGCTTATCGTACCTATGTCATTGCTGCATCAGTACCCAAAGATTCTGTTCCTAAAGGACTTTATTGGGATACACCCGACCCCTACCATTACATCCGCATTCAGAAGAATCTAACCAATCCAAACCTAGATTGGTTGATAGTGGGTGGAGAAGATCATAAAACAGGTCAAGATCAAGCAATTAATGAAAAATATGATCACTTAGAAAAATGGGCTAGGGTGCGTTTTCCAATGTTAGAAAAGATTGAGTATCGCTGGTCAGGACAAGTCTTTGAGCCTGTCGATTCATTAGCCTTTATCGGACATAATCCCCTAGATAAAAATATTTATATTGCCACCGGCGATTCCGGCAATGGAATAACTCACGGAACTATTGCGGGAATTTTAATACCGGATCTTATTCTAGGAAAGAATAACCCTTGGAAAAATCTATATGACCCCTCTCGTAAAACATTATCAACGGTCGCAGAATATTTTGAAGAAAATATCAATACAATCGCTCAATTAAAAGATTGGTTTACTCCCGGGGAAATTAAAACAGTCGATGCATTAGCGCCAAATGAGGGAATTATTTTGAGAGAGGGAGTTAAAAAAATTGCTGTTTTTAAAGATATTGAAAATAAAGTTCATATTAATTCAGCTTTTTGTCCTCATTTGGGTGGTTGTCTTCGCTGGAATAATGGAGAAAAAAGTTGGGACTGTCCATTACATGGTTCCCGATTTGATGGATGTGGGCATGTGATAACAGGGCCTGCAATTGATAATCTCTATTCAAATTAGAACAATGTTTAAATTTTTTCCTTAAAGTTTAGAGTAGACTTCTTGCCAGTGGATGATTTTGCCAAAATTGTTGTATTTGATAAGCATAATCGCCTCGAACACTTCCATTGTTCCAACTGATCGTTTTACTGTTGCTCTTAAAGGCATAACAATGGTGTTTTGAGTGCTGAGATATTCTTGGACATCATAATCTATTGTATCAATATCGGCGCGAAACTTATTAAGAAATTCATAATAGCTTTGGTAATTAGCATTGTATTTTCTTCCGTTTGCCACAATTAAGAATTCAGGGGCAAACAGTTCTACTATATCATCGACATTAAGAGATGATTGGTTTGTTAAATGTTCTTTATTCCATTCAAGAAGGCTTTTTGCCTTTGATATGTAAAAATTGGGTTCTGTTGCTATAAGGCTCAAAGATACGAATTCCATTAAAATGATTAGAAATATTTTCATTTGATTTTTGCTTGTTTTTTTATATTAACAGCAACGGGTTAAAACCCGTTGAAACAAACGCAGGCTAAAGCCTACGCTACATTTTGAACTAAAGTTCAAAATAATAAGCCCGATAAATCGAGCTTGTTAGAGTCGATTTTATATAAGGCAGGGAAAGAGGTTTTTAAAAGTGATAACTCTTTCATTGTAGCTGTCTTCAAGAAAGTATAAGACTGCCGGTTCTGAAGTATCAATCGAGGGAGTATGCAATACAATTTCGGTGGATATTTCTGAAGTTTTATAAGAGAATATCCCATTATAACAGTTGGTTATGAAGATTTTACAAATTACTCGGTTAGGGTGATCAGTATTCAATACTACGACTTTAAATCTAATCTTGGATAGTTCATCACCCTCCTCTGAAAGTACAGCAACGCCTGGAATTGGCCTAATAACAAATTCACAGGATGCACCATTAAAATAATTAGTTGTCTTATATTCATCAGGAAATTCAAGACCGTTTTGAATTTTTATATAAAGATCTAGATCATCCACATCACCGCTCCAATAATAGGACAAGTGTTCTGTCTCTTCAGCTGCATGTGCGCATCCAAAAAATGTAGTGCAGGCTAAAAGTAACGTTGTAAAAAATTTCATTTAAATCTCCGGTTAAATTTAAGATATTATCAGCTGCTTTTTTTGTAAGCAACCTCTTATAATTGAAAGGGAAGAAAAGAGATTGAGCTTAAATTAAAATTTAAATATATAGATTTTGACTATACAACAAAACCCATTCAAAAATTGGAGAGAATCATGTTTATTTTAAAAAAAGCTTTTTTACCTACTTTACTACTGCTTTTACTTGTTTGTGTACCTTCTTTTACATATAGCGAAAATGATGGCGTTGATAAAAATTGGCATAAAAGTTGCAAACATAAAAATTTGTCCTACTATTTAATTATCCAAGATTTTATTGATAGTTTTATTGAAATCCCGACTTCCAATGTTTCAAGTAGTAGTACAACTATAGCTTCTTCATACCTAGCAGGAAGAGCTGCACTTTATAATTCATATACTAATGAAAAGGTAGGAACTTGCTCAGCATCTTTCTTAAACATGCAAAATGCAGACGGGATCTATACAGACATTTCAAATTATCTATCGGTTGATAATGGGATTGTAATTTCGTGGTTGACGCCAACAAAATTGATAAATTTGGCTTTAGATAGCATTGTCCATTCAATGGTTACAGAATGCATCGTTCCGGCATCTACAAAAATTGGATTTAACCCTTATTACGGCAAAATTTTTAACATGGTCGTTTCTTCAGATGATTCCAGAATTTACTTTAAATTAAGAGAAATCAAATAATAATAAATTATTCTGGGGTCTTAAAGACCCCTATTCTTCATTCCCAAAAATTGTTAAACATGATACCTTTATAAGTTAACAATTTAACCCTTCTCGAGTTTAATGAAAAACAATCAAATTTTCGATCTCCTTCAAGAATTAGTCACTGCTAAAGGGCCTTGCGGACAAGAGGATGAAGTTCGCACGCTTTGCGAAAAAGAACTGTTACCCCTCGTTGATGAGATGTGGATCGATATTGCAGGAAATTTAATCGGAAAAGTTGCAGGAAGCGATAATAACACTTCAGAATCAATCAATTTAATGGTTCATATGGATGAACTTTCTTTGATTGTCAAAAGAATCAACGAGGATGGATCCTTGCGTGTCAACCCATTGGGTGGTTTGCACACCTTTAATTTTGGCCAAGGTCCTGTTGATGTGATGGGCGACAAAAAATGTTTTACCGGAATTCTTTCGTTTGGTTCCATGCATACAACTAAAGAAACTCCGGAAATTAATAAAATGACTCCTGAAGATTATCGTGGACTTGGAAAAACACCTGCATGGGAAGATATTAAAGTTGTGACCAGAATGTCACCTGCCGAATTGAAAGAGGCCGGAGTTCATCCCGGCACAAGGGTTGTTGTCGGGCAAAACATGCGAAAAGTCCACCATTTTCAAGATTGCATTGCAAGTTATTTCCTGGACAATCGCGCTTCAATTGCCATTGCCCTGATGGCCTTTAAACAGATCAAAGAAAAAAATAGAAGACCAAAAAAAGATATCTATTTTGTAGCTACCTGTACAGAAGAAGTTGGAGCACATGGAGCTTCATATGCTGCAAAAACTTTGCCTGAAGGCATTACTCTTGCAATCGATGTTGGCCCCGTTGCAAAAGAATATGGTACTGTTTTAAATGCATCCCCGATCATTGTTTATCAAGATGCCATTGCTCTTTATGACAAAAGAACATGTGATCGGATGACAATTTTAGCAGAACAATTAGGACAGACACCGCAAAGAGCAATTTTTGGAAGTTATGGTTCTGATGCCTCTTTAGCCTATAGCAGGGGTCAATCTGCAAAAGCTGCTTTGATCTGCTTTCCTGTTGAAAATACCCATGGTTATGAAATTGCTCATCAAGATAGTTTGAAACAGTGTGCTGACCTTCTTGAGGCCTATCTTTGCGATTAGATAGCGTAGTTTTTTCACTTTCAAGTAACTCTAGATATACTGGTGCTACTGGAAAGTGAAAAAACTATGCCAATCTCACTCGAATTATATCAATGATATTTTTTACAGGATATGCACGATCGCTTCGCGGCATGATAAGCAAGATAATTTCAACCCATTGTATTACTGGGGGTTGAAATTATCTTGCTTATCGTGCCGCGAAGCGATCGTGCATATCCTGTAAAAAATCATATAGGCTGTGGCAATTGCTTTAAGATTTTTTTTTAGATTAAAGTAGAACGTATATAAAGTTGTATTAGTCGTCGTGTTTGAAACGGGCACGTAAGTTTTTTGTTTTGGAGCGAATTCTTTTTCCTTCCAACATTTTTTCCTGATTTGAATAGGTACGCTTTTTATTTTGACGTCTGATTTTTTCTTTTTCGTGAATTTTTGCGTTTATTTCATCGCTCATTTTTTTTTCAAGGCGCTCACAAAGAGCAATCAGCGCAAGGTAGCGATTGTATTCACGCGAGCGGGTTTGCTGGCATTTGAGCTGTATTCCACTTGGAATATGTTTTAGATAGACACAAGAGCTTGTCTTGTTAATTTTTTGTCCGCCGGTGCCGGAGCCTAAAATGAATTTTTCAATCAGATCATTATCATGAATATTCAAAATTTTCATGCGTTTTTGCAGCTGATTTATTTTTTCTTGGGTGACGATCATAGCTCGTAAATTGAATGGTTTGTAATTATTTTGCAATACATTAAATTACCCCTTCATTAAAATGCATTTTAAAATTGTGGTTACTTTGCGATACCGCGGGCAGCACAAAACGGACTAAGATGGGGACAAATGTTAAAAAATTTTAAATATCTAAGATACATCTTTCTGGCTATTATTTTAGGTGTCATTGCCTTTAAAGGCATACCTGATGGTACATATAAAGATGATAAGGACTCTACATCCTATACAATGAATCCATTATGGGATGAGGCTGTAAAATATGCAAAAGAGCATTTACCAACTGATGGACAACTTGTTCTAAAATCTGACGGTTATGTTTATTTAAAAGTTGATGACCGCTATGTGCACACTCTATTTCCAATGCTTGGATTAAAAGAATTAGGTTATGTTGAACCACCTTATTTTCGTAATAAAGAAGCCCCGGGAGCACACATAAGCGTGTTTTACGAAAATGAACAGATTAAACCAAAAGAAGTGGGTCAATATTTTCATTTCACTATCAATGATATTAAAATTATAAACGTTGTCGATGGTGTAAGTTATGCGATTTTAGAAGTGGAATCCCCTGAACTTGAAGAATTAAGAGAAAAATATGGATTACCTTCTAAGTTATTAGGCAATAATTTTCATATTTCATTAGCTAAAAAAACAATACATGGGGAAAGTAAATGATTTACCGTTCGAATAAATTGCTTTCACAGAAACTTGAACGAACTGAAGCTTTTGCGAATGCTGAATTTATAAAATCCCGAATAAAAATGGTCCCTGATAGTCAAGCTGAATGGATTGATGTTAATGGAACATACGCAATGTATGATGGGGCAGAATCCTTTTTTACACAAACTTTTGGTCTTGGTCTTTTTAGTTCCTCAATAGAAGCTGATCTTGAAATTATAGAAGAATTTTACAATCGATTAAATGCATCTGTCTGTCATGAGGTTAGTCCAATGGTAGATCCTGTCCTTTTGGAGATCCTCGTTAAAAAAGGGTATCAGCCAATTGAATTGACCAATATTCTATATAAACAGCTTTCAAATAAAGATGAAAAAAAAACTAAAGTTGAATCTATGATCAGTTCAAGAAAAATGAAGGATGGTGAGGAGAATCTTTGGGCATTAACAAGTGTTGAAGGATGGTGCCAGGATGCGGGCGATATCAAAGATTTAATGTACAACTATAGTCAATTATCTTGTAAAAGTGTTGGGGCAACTCCTTATTTTGTTCACTTTAACGATAAGCCCATTTCAACAGGCCTTCTTTATATTTATGATGACGTTGCTCTTCTTGCATCAGATAGCACTATACCTGAAGGAAGAAAAAAAGGCGGGCAAAGCGCTTTGATTGAAGCGCGCTTAAATGATGCAATAGAGAGCGGATGTACTTTGGCAATGCTTGTAGCAGATCCCGGCAGCCAATCTCAGATGAATGCTGAAAAAAATGGTTTTCGAATTGCCTATACACGCACCAAATGGAAGTTATCAAAACCAAGTTAAGCAATATTAACATACACACTTTCTACTCAAAACTTAAAAATTGCACTTTTTTTAACTTTTTTTAACGCAAAGGCGCAAAGACGCATTAAGCTAAGAAGAGTAATTATAAAGCAGGCCTTCAGCCTGCGACCATAACATCCTGATACCTAGGGCGTTGCCCTAGGCTTTCATAAACCAGGGCTTTGCCCTGAAAAACCGTCTTTTCAGGCTGAAGGCCTGA
>JBBSJT010000073.1:0-11922 GCA_038257035.1 Chlamydiia bacterium | reverse complement strand
GGGCGCGGGGGGCCGGCGGGGTCGGGGGGGGGGGGGGGGGGGTGGGGGCGCGGGCCGGCCGTCTCTGTGCGATGCTCCTCTGTTCCGAGCCGCGCCCCCCCCCCCTCCCCGTCCGCCCCCCCCCCCCCCCCCCCCCCCCCCCCACTCCAAAAAGCTGCATAATTTTGGCTGTAGCATTAAGCTAAAGCTTGACCTACAGAGGCGTGATAAAAAAATATTTATCTGACCGTGGAACCGTTGGTAAGGTTTTGGATGGAAAGTATTTCCAAGCCGGAAGCATCCTCCCCTGCAAGAAGCATGCCTTGACTCTGAACTCCCATTAAAGTGGCAGGTTTTAAATTGGCCACAACGACGACCTTTTTCCCGACTAATTCTTCAGGTTTATAAAATTGAGAAATGCCTGATACAATTGTACGTGTCTCAAATCCTAAGTCAACTTGGATTTTTAAAAGCTTTTTACTTTTTGGAACAGGTACGACTTCTAGAATGGTTGCAACTCGAAGGTCTAATTTTCCAAACTCATCATATTCGATTAAAGTTTTTAACGGTGCAATTTCCATTTGTTTGACTTCTACCGGTACTTCTGGCTTATTTTCAGGGCTTTTTGCGCTTTCGCTCATCGCTTTAAGTTTAGCAATTTCGCATTCCATTTGACTCTCCTCAATTCTCGTAAATAATATTTTAGGCTCTTGAAGCTTTGTATTTGGTTCTATTTGATTCTTTACAACAGCTTTCCAGTCAGCATCTTTTAATTCTGTTTGAAATCCAAGTAATCTATAAACTTCCTCTGCAGCAGTTGGTATAATTGGAAATGAGATTAAAGCTAATAATTTTAAACATTCAATACAACATGCAATCGTTGTTTGCATTGAAGGACGTAATTCTTCAACTTTTGCTTCTGTCCATGGTTTTTTATGGTCAAAATAAATATTTCCAAGGGCTGCAAGTTCCATTACGATTTGGCTTGCGCGTCGCACTTTAAATTTATTAAAGCTTTGTTTTGCTTCTTCAACAAGTTTTTTTGCCGCAGTTAAAAATTCAGTATCTACGGGCTTTAATTCGCTCATGGGGGGCACTTTTCCATCGCAATTATTTTTTGCAAAAACTAAAACTCGATTAACTAAGTTACCATATTTCCCAAGAAGGTCTGAATTGCAGCGCAATTGGAAATCTTTCCAAGTAAATTCTGAATCGGAAGTTTCCGGTGCATTTGAGGCAATCGCGTAGCGGATCTGATCTGGCGTATAAGTTTTAAAAAATTCTTGTAAATCAATGAACCATCCATCTGACTTACTGAATTGTCTCCCCTCTAAATTATAAAACTCATTAGCAGGGAGTTCATCAACAAGCTTGTAGGGCTGATTTTGCCCCATTGTCATAGCAGGAAATATAGCTCCATGAAATGGGATGTTATCTTTACCAATAAAATTCACAAGTTTTGTGCGCTCATCGCACCAGTAATCTTTCCAGGCTTCTTTGTTACCGGAGTGTAAAGCCCACTCTTTTGTTGCTGAAATATAACCGATCGGGGCATCAAACCAAACATAAAGAACTTTGCCATCTGTGTCTGGTAGTGGAATAGGAATTCCCCAATTTGAATCACGGGTGATCGCTCTTGCGTGAAGATCCTTGACATACCCTTTTATAAAATTGACAACGTTTGGCTTCCAATCTTTAGTCTCAAGCCATGCGTCAAGACGTTCTTTAAACTTATCGAGAAGTAAAAACCAATGTTTCGTAGCTTTTAAAGTAAGAGGAGCGTTGGAAAGTTTTGAGCGTGGGTTTTTTAAATCGGTTGTTTCATAGCTTGCACCGCATTTAGGACACTCATCTCCCCTTGCTTCTGCAAATTCGCATTTTGGACAGGTTCCAACAACATAGCGGTCAGCTAAGAATTTTTGATCCGTTTCTGAATAAAGCTGGTCTGTAACACGCTCTTCAATAAAGCCGTTATGCAAAAGATCCAAGAAATATTGACATACTGCTTCGTTGTGGCCTTCCCAAGTTGTTCTTGAGTAATGATCAAATGAAATATTCAGTTGTTTAAAAAAATCGAGATTAATAGCGTGAAAAATGTCTACGTGATCTTTTGGGCTTCGTCCTGCCAAATCAGCACTCATTGTGATGGCAACACCATGTTCATCAGAACCGCAAATATAGAGCACGTCATTTTTTAATAAGCGATTAAACCTTGCGTAACAATCTGCCGGTAAATAAGCGCCTGCAATATGACCAAAATGTAGAGGACCATTTGCGTAAGGCAATGCTGATGTGATTAAAATTTTCTCTTTCATTTCTCTCTCTTTCTTTACAGTTTTTTCAGCGTTTTTTTACAACGATACCGTCTTTTTTGCTTTTTTTACCGTTTTGTTTACCTTTTTTTACCGCGAAGAGCGCGAAGAAGCGCAGCTTTGCTGCGAAGAGAAACGCGAAGAGACGCGCTATCGCGCGAAAATAACAAAGATAGTTGTAGGTCTTGTAAAGAAACTATTCTACTTTCTTCCTTCTTCTTTTCGCGCTTTTAAGCGCGCTCTCTTCGCGCTTCTTCCCGCAGCAAAGCTGCGCTTCTTCGCTCTTCGCGGTAAAAAAAAGCCACGGTTTCCCTCTGTTCTTTCTCTGCCTTTTCTCTGTGTTCTCGGTGTTAAAAATTGCTTAATATATCACATTGGTCATGGGTTTTTGGACGACGAGGACTTCCAATGAGGTATCAGGAACTATTTTCCAACCAAGAAGCACTTTTGTTTCCAAATCGACATATAAAGGTCCGGGTTTTAAGTATGCTAATTCTGGCTCAATCATTCGTGGAGATGAATTTCTTGATGAATATTCCGTTTGATAACCATCTAAACTGTAATGGCTAGCTTGAATCATTTTCTTTTGTTCTTCAGATAAACTTCCCCAAGATACGTAGGATCCTTTATACCGTTTTTCTAAAAAAGACCAGTTTACAAACATGGTGTCGAAGTAATAAACGGCATTTGGAAAAAGTCTCCCGGTTTCTCGGCAAAAGGCTGCTTTTCTTACGTCAAACATGCGATTATCATATTGACGCATGAAAAACAGATACCTTAATACTTTTTCCGCAGTTTGATAGGGAATGGTCGATCCAAGACGTAGCGGCTTTTTCGTGTAAGGACTTAAACAAACTTGATGTTTTTGCACCCAAAGGCCGAAAAAAAATACAGCCAAAAGCAACATAAAACAAAATAAGATTATCAACGAAAACAAGACGACATCATAAGATGTGAACGCTTCCACTTTTTTGGATTAATCCATCAAAATTTTACGAGTGCGCTTGCGCTCTGGATTTTTGTTCTCTTCTCTTCCTGAATCTCTTGGGCTGGAATCTCTTTGAGCCGAATCTCGTTGGTAGGGTCTTCCATTTAAACCATCGGATGATTCAGCCTTAACTTCTTTTGGAATATCTTCAAATTTATCAAGGCCAGAATTAATTTCATCTAAAATATGGATGGCAACATTTTGTGAATCTGATTTTACTCTTGGTCCACGACCTGTTTGGATCATGTTTTCTGCAAGTTTAATCGCATAGCCAACAAGCTCAAATTGACTTTTAAATTTTTTCTTAATCTGTTCGTTTGTTAGATCTTCTTGATGTTCCATTAATTTCCTCTATTTTTTTAAATAATGCGATGCTCTTCAGCAATCAGAATGCTTTTAAGAGCCTCATAAGCTGTTTTCAAATTGTCATTGACAATGGCATAATCGTAATACTTAGCATCTTCAAGCTCATGTTCTGCCCATTTCAAACGCTCTTCAATCACCTCGTGTGATTCCGTTTTACGTTTGTGAAGTCTTAGTGAAAGCTCTTCTAAGGATGGTGGCATAATAAACACAAGTGTAGCCTTCATCAATTTTTTTAATTTTAAGCCGCCTCTTGTGTCGATAACTAACATAACATGATTGCCTTCAGTTAGCAAGGTTTCTATGCTGTTTTTAGAAGTTCCATAATAATCGCCGTAAAGCTCGACATATTCTAAAAACTCCCCTTGTTCAATTTTCTCTTCGAAAACTTCTCGGGTAACGAAAAAGTAATCAACTCCATTTTGTTCTTTTTGCCGGGGAAGTCTTGTTGTAGTTGAAATAGACGACTTAATGCAACTGAATTCGTTAACTAATTTTTTAACAAGTGTTGTTTTTCCGGTGCCGGCAGGCGCACTCACAACAAAAAGATGACCTCTTGAAAGATTACCTAATAATTTTGGGGCTTTATAATTTACATTATTCAACATTTTGTATTTGCTCTCGAATTCTTTCAATTTCACTTTTCATTTCAATAACAAGTTTGGAAACTTCTACTTCGGAAGCTTTAGAGCCGATGGTGTTAGTCTCGCGATTCATTTCTTGCACGATAAACTCTAAAGTTTTGCCAACAGTTGGTAAATCTTTATTTAAAAGATCAGTGAACTGATTCAAATGGGATCTTAAACGTGTGATTTCTTCGGCGATATCCACCTTTTCAGCAAAAAGGCAAACTTCTCTGAGGATTCTATCTTCGTGTTCAATAAAACCAAGATGTACTTCATTCATTTTTTCAAGAAGTTTTTCCCGAAGTTTTTTTGTCGCATTTGGTGCTAAAACTTCAATTTGTTCAACCAATTTATGGATATGGTCGATGCGCTGGCTAATATCTTTTGCAAGATTCGCACCCTCAAATTTTTTCATTTTAACTAAATCATCTAAGGCTAAACTTAAAGTCTCATGAATAGCTAGTCTGTATTCTTCTTTGTCGCCAAATTCCTCTGTGTAGAGCAGAATACCTTTTTCTTGAAGCAAAAGATCTAGTTTAAAGGTTTCGTTTGAGTTCAATTCTTTTGCGATCTGCTCCCATGCATCTTTGATTTGGCGAACTAATGGCAAATTAGGCTTAATGGTAACTGGCGAAACATTTTCATAGTTAACAAAAAGTTTAAAGTTGATCTGGCCTCTATTAATCGATTCCCCTACCCATTTTTTGATTTCGGTATCGAAGCTAAGTAATTCTTGTGGCAGGAGTGTATTGACCTCTAGAAACTTGCGGTTGACCGATTGAATTTCGACAATCACTCGACCGATAACCTGTTCAGTAGAAGCTCTTGCGTAAGCCGTCATGCTTTTTAACATAATAATCGCTTGAGGTTGTTTTGTAAAAAATTATTATATCCATTTTACATGTTCTTTTCAACTAAAAAGAGTTTAGTTTATCAGCTTTTTTTACCACTAGAAAGTTTAAGTGAGATTGAGAGGGTGGGTAAATATTTCCAAAAGCGCTTTTTATTTTCGTCATCTCAAAGAAACATTTATAAACTACTGCCCTTTGTGAGGTAATAGTTGATGAAATCTAAATATAGACCAAGTTTTTTCAACTCTGCTATAAATATCACATCGTGCATGAGGGATACATCCATATAGGGCATAATTCTGCTCGCATTGTATTCTATTTTAAAGTTCGACCAAAGAGTTGTATCTTTTTTAATATATTTTAAGACAAATGCAGCATTTGCTTTTAAAGCTGGGTGGGCATATTCAAAATGCGCTGGATTTATTAACATCACCTCAAAAAAAAAGTTGGGATCACTTCTTATTGTGTTACTGCAATACTTTAAAATCTCAAAATTGATTTGCATAGCTTTTCGAATAAAAACTTTATTATCTCTAAAACTTCTAGCAACACAATTCATAACAATGGGATGTTTTAAAATCATCTTTAAAACAAAAGAACTATATTTGTCCGATTCATTTATAAATGGGCAAAATTCCATGGATTTTAAATTCTTAATCACACATGCCTCAAAAAATTCTTCTTGCTCTTGAATTTGTTTGATAATGGAATTTATTATTTCAGGATTTATCTCGACCAATTTAAGCAAAATGCGAGGATTTCTGTTGATTGATACATCAAAAAAAATCAACGCCTTTGGATTTAATGCGATGCATAACTTTGCAAGTTCAAGATTTTTTTTAAGTAAGCGTGATGCCCATTGAAGCTCTTCTATAACTCCATATTCAACAAATAAAAGAACTATTTCAAAGTTTCTCCTGCAATTTTTGTCCAACCATCTAAGGGACAATTTATTCTGTATAATCATCTCCTTGATATAATCCAAATCACTTCTTAAGTTAATATGAGCGTATTGAATAACCTTAAACTCCTCCTGTGGGAATTGGTTTAAAAAAGCTTTATCATGTCTGATTTTATCATCTGCAAATTCTAAAATATTTAAATTAATTCTCATCATTTTTGACACAAAATCCGGATTTGATCGCAATGGAGAGTAGATCAAGGCTTTCGGATTTTTTATGACCAACTCTCTAATGAATCCCTCATCCATACGAAGGTCCATATGCGCAATTTTAAGAAATTTAAGATTAATTTGAATCATTTCTTTAATGAAGCTATGTTTCTTTCTTAAAGTTTTATGGGCTGACAAAAAAAAGTTTTCGTTAAAGCATTTAAGATTCGCAACCTTTTTTATAAAGGTTTCATTTTTCCTTAAAAATTTAGAATTCCTAAGAGCTCCCCTATCTATTTTCATGGTAGTTATCACGAAATTTTCATGGCATTGGATCTCATTGTGCGCGTATTTTAGAATAGTTAGATCATAATTTAACATTTTATTAAAAATGAAATTCACGTCTTTTCGAATATTATCACCGGCAAAGGCAAAAATTGATGTGTTTTCAAAAACCATTTCTTCAATAAATTCAAGATCATTTCTTAGTCTTATAGATGCAAAGGATAGCGCGCGAATGTTTTGTTTAACTGCCACTCTTACATACTTTTCAGAATCTCTTTTCTTTTTTGACAAATTAGCAAGGGCCAAACCGTTAAGTTGAACAATTTTTAAAGCAAAATCTGCTTGCTGTTGTTTTTTAAAATCATAAAGTGCTATGAAAAAGTTACCTAGGATTGGTATAAACAGTAGCAACGATCGTGAAATACTATCTTTTTTTAAACTTCGGTATTGATGTTTTTTTATAAATAAATCTTCATAGTCATAGAAGACATATAGAAAAATTTTAATTGCACTCGTCAGAGTACTCAAAACAGGGATATATTCGTAGCTTGTTTTTAAGTACTGGTAATAGGTCGTAATTTCCATGATTAAATTTCATTTTAAGTTGCAGTTTATTAATAGTTCTTTTAAATTTTACCCTAAAAAAGAAAAGTGACATGATCATACAGCCAACACCTTACAAATACAACTCCAATCAGTTAAAATTATCATATTTAGGAACTAAACTAGATGGAAACGACCCTAAATATTGGATTTTCAACGAAAAATTTAGTCGCAGAATTTTAGACTTAAAAGAATTAAAAAAAGAAGCTTCCAATGAATTTGCGTTCGATAAAAGAAATTACTATTCATTATCCATCTACAATGAGGTCTTAATAAGAATCATCGAGGTTATTGCCGAAAACAATTTGCATTTGAAAAATGAAAGTTTAACTTTTTTGCAGATAAGAAATTATGAAGATTCTAACCGTGAATTAAATCTCTACTATCAAAAATACTTTGACAAATACTGCAAAACCCCAAATATCAAAACATGCAAGCAAGTCATTAAGAATGAAATTCTTTCTATATTCTACACTCCCCCATTAACTAAAGAAATTATTGTTCAAAAAAAAATGTTGGCCGACGCCGGTTATTCGATGATAAATGAAGTAAAAGAATGGCTAAACAGCCCTATATCAGCCCATGATTTTGCATCCCACATTCAAGAAGAAATGAATGATTTTATAATATGGGCAAAGGTTCATCCACGAATTGCAAGTCTACTTGGGGCAGATATAGCGCTCACCTGCTCTGTATTATTAGGTGAAGAACCTAGCCGCTGCATTTTAAATTCCATTAATGCAATGATTTACACTAAAATATTTCTTGATGCTCTGGGGCTTTGTTCGGACCAAATTCAAATCCAAGATAAAAAATTGCTAAAATTCAGAGCGCTGGCAGATTTTATTAGTTACAGCCCCATGCTTGCCACAGCGATTCAAACAACAACAAAAGGATTGCGCGGAAATTTCCCTTCATTTGCAAACTTTGCCTTAAATGCTGCAACAGGTGCCAGTGTAACCATTTTAGCACAAGAAATCGCAAGAAAAATTCCTAATGGTCATGAAAAACTTACTGCCTTGATCATCAGTATACTGCGCGGGCAAGATTTGCAAAACATTATATTAGAACAACGGAATTTAACTCTTGCTCAATTGGCGGGTACTTTTGGTGCACTTATAAAAAATCAAGATGGCCTTCAGAAGGTTTTTAAAATTTCCTTCAAAACCGTTATCAAGTCAAAAGGGGAGGAAAAAAAATATCGAATTTTTTCTCAAGTAATAATACCGGCTATTGCTGTTGCTGTTTTTGCCTCTAGTTTTTTTATTCCATGCACCGCAACCCTTACCATTCCTTGGTTTTTGCTTAGCTTGTCCTACTATTTAACAAGCTCAATTAATTCAGGAAGCGGCTATAAATTATATGATAGTGTGATTACAAAACTTGATAAAAAAAATGAAAACCAAGAACTTTTACGTTTAAAATCTTACTTACTGACAAATGTAGACAAAAAAAAAACCATCCAACGTGAAGTTATTCAGTATAGATTCGATCTGCAAAATAAATTTGCTCTTCCAAAATTTTCCAAAAACAAATTTCAATTAAACGATGCCACAAATCAGCTTGTTAATCATCTTAAAGCTAAATACACAAAAAAGTTGGATGACAAATTTAATTTAAATTTTTTTTCTATGTCAGCACCTAACGTTGTAACCTTGTTTAACAAGGTTGTGGATGTAAAAAAAATAAGAGAGAAATTGCACACTCGCAAAATCGTTGATTTTGAAGAAGTTGTTTCACGCACGGTCACAAACTTGATGGATACATGGCTTCAATTTCACTTGGAAGAAGCATTTCTTGAGCGTTCCATAGATCTTTATCGCACAAAACATAATGGTGAACCCTCCCAATCTGTGGATGAGTATTTGGAAAAAGTTTTAAAACCTGAAGTTATCAAAAATCCTTCCATTTATGAAAGTCTGCAAAATAATGGCCTCCTTGCAAAAGATCATAAACAAAGATGGTAACCTGTCATTTAATATCCATTAAATAAAACTCTAAATCATCTACACCAAACAAAAACAAACGTTTTTACTATAATCTTTTTTATATTGTTTATTATAATTGTATTTAATTATAATGAGTATGTGACTATTAAGATTATTACAAAGAGGTTATAGTATGGAACCAACTAGAGGTATATATCAAGGTTTTGATAGTCAAATAATTGGCAAAGTTAATGAAAAATCAGAGGGTCTGACATTAAAAGACATCATGGATTATAAATCCAGCTCCTACTTAGGTAAATTATTTACAAAAATAAGTTTGGCTGCCCAAGGAAAAGGATGGGTGGATTCAGAGTCAATTTCTAGAATAATTGATACGCTCGGTCAGGAAAAATTAAAAGTTTTAGTTGGTGTACTAGATGAACACGCCACGGCAAGAGGGGCTACTGAAGTGCGCACCCTTTTATCGGGCAAGATTAAGCCGGATACTCAGACGAAAAATATTTTTGAAAAAGCTATGGAAGATTTGCAAAATATAAAACCTAATGAACCGATACCTGATGAAGTTGCCAATGCTTTTAATGCCAATCCTTATGAAAATTTACAAGCTAGTGCTAAGTTAGAAAGTTTTATGACTTATCTATTAGAAATGGAAGAAGAGGGATCGACCGATGAATCCGTAAAAGGGTTAGTTGATTTTTCAAAATTAAAAGAAGTTATCGCAGAAGGTGGCACTATATCCAAACAAATCTCCTATATCGTTAAACAAGAAAATATAGAAAAATTTGAAGGATTGCTTAAGTCTTTTGTCGATTCTAATTCTGAATTAACTGATGATGAAATTTCAAATTTAGGATTATCGGATGATGAATTAGAGCAAATGAGGCAAGATATCGAGTTAGATGAAATAAAAATACAGCAGAATACTAGAGCTGAAGAAGCAAAATTACAATTCGAGCAAAATAAACCTGAAAGAGGACAAGAATTAAACAGACTTGTCACCGTTATGAATAGAGGGTTTAAAGAAATTCCCAACAAAAAATGGGATAACTTAGAGAATAGCGTCACTTTTAACGAAAAACTAAATATTTTAGGCTATGAAGATGCATCTTCTTTAAGGGAAGTACTTACAGAGGGCAATACCAATTTATCGATGAGACGGGAATTTTTAGGTGAATTCTTGAAAAAGGTTGAATCAGCTTTACGTGGTAATGATGAAGAGGCAAAACAGGCTGCATTAACTGTTTTAAATGTTGTTAATTATCCTGGTCTTGCAAATGAAATACTGAATGTAAGACAGGAATTTGTTGCAGAACCTACTCTCAAGACGGATATAGAACCATTAAGGGTTGAGGTTCCGGTAATTAATTCTGTCGGTATGACACAAATAGCCGAAAGAATGAAGGATACTATTGTTAAAACAATAGAAACTTCCAGCTTTTCTGAGCCGTTCGATAACGTGGAGTATGAGATTAATTCCTTATACTTTGAACCGCGCAAAGGAACCGGAGTTATTTATGAAGCAAATGATTTGCTTTCATTAACTGATAATGATGTGGAAGCTTATGAAGATTTTGTTGCATTTGTTACACACTTAAACACCCTTTTAAAATCAGAGGATGTTGACGTACGTGAGACCGCTGAGACTATCATCAGTGGTCTTGGTGGTTACCAATTATTATCAGACATGAAAAACTTATAAAGAGAAATAAGTAAATTAGATCAGGCCGAGCTTCAAGAATAAATTTTCTAGGACGATATTTAGTGATGTAGAGCGCTCCAAGAGGAGTTTTGCTTCTGAAATCATTTTTTGTACAGATTCAATCGAAAGAGGGTTTTGAGATTTTAAAGACTGGCTCAAAGGTTCAATATAATCAGGATTAATTAGAAAATTAGGATTAGCACCACATTTTAACACGCCCAAATCTCTATACCAAGATAAAATTTGCTCAAAAATGGAATGGGCAAAGCTTGATTGCTTCATGGAAACTGCACCCTCAACCTCTTTTGTAAGACTATGTAATTGCGCGGCCGTTAAATCTTCATACCCTTTTGTAAGCAATCCTTTAATGCTTACTTCCTCTTTTTTCTTTACCTCCTCAACCAATTGAGAAATCTTTTGTGAGGCGGTCACGATATCAGCATAGAGTTTGAGTTTGCCCTTAGCAAAAAGCTCCATTACTTCCTTTCGAATCAAATCCGACTCAGTAGAAGCTAATTGAACCGCCTTGCCGATTGATCCGCCACTAAGACTTGCTATTTGAACAGCTTCTATCTCACCCTTTCCATAATTTAAGATTAGAAAATTTTTAATCTCATCCAATTCCAGTTGATGAAAACGTATTGCGCGACACCTTGACAAAACGGTCGGCAATAAAGCTCTTGAATTACTTGAAATCAAAATGATGACCGAGTCCAAGCTTGGCTCTTCGAAAGTTTTCAGAAGAGAGTTAGAGCTGGATGGTAGCATTTTTTCTGCGTGGTGAATAATAAAAACTTTTCGATTTGCAGAAAATGGGGCAAGATAAACTTTTTCGCACATCTGACGCATCGAATCGATGCTATGCATTCCCAGTTTTCCTTCCGGACGATAGATGTGAATATCAGGGTGTTGTAGCGTCTCTACATTTAATATGAGTTTTGCAAAATTTTCCGCAAACAAACTCTTTCCAACGCCATCAATTCCTGTAAAGAGAAGGGAATTGCCAATTGCATTTTTTTTTACGACCTGGGTCAAATAACGCTTAACCTGTTCATTTCCAATTATCTCATCAAATGGCTGTTTCATGCTTTTCCCAATATTTACACTTGAATGAATATACAGTTCTTCTTTCAAATAAAAGACTTACCATTACCCG
>JBBSJT010000072.1:0-12179 GCA_038257035.1 Chlamydiia bacterium | reverse complement strand
CATCAATCCCTGCAATAAATTTAAATCCGTTGGCTTTTGCAACCTGTTCATGCTTTAAAAGCTTCACAAGGCGTTTCATTTCTGTTTTATCAATATTCGATTTTGGCACTACAGGATTCTCTATTTGAACAGACAAAAAATGGGCAATTAAAAAAAACGTTAATAGTACAGGCCTACAGCCTGTATTTTTTAATTATTGTACTAAGAGAGTACTGACTTTTTAGGTGGAAAATAGGACGCTTTTTTAAAGTCGCGAAGCGACGACAGTATGTAGCCACGGGTGCAAACCCGTGGTAAATTCGCAAACAAAAAACAAGCCATGAATATGGCGACAGAAAATCAACTATATTAACTCTTCTGTCGCCGTATTCACGGCTTACATTTATTTTTTGATTTGACCACGGGTTAACACCCGTGGCTACATGCTGCCGTCGCATTCGCGACTAAAACATGATAAAGTACTTTTCTCCAAATGAAAGAGTCAGCATTCGCCTGGCGCTTTAGTTACAATCTATAAAGCAGTCGATGAGACTGCTTTATAGCAGTATAAATCTATTCAGCTGAAATTGCTTCTGGAGCTGAGACGGCAGCAACTGGTGCAGCAGACGGAGCAGCAGGACCTTTTCTAGCAGTTTTGCCGATGCGGCCTTTAACTTTAGATTTTTTACCGGATGTACCGCGTAAGTAATAAAGTTTAGCACGACGTACATGGCCTTCTTTAACAACTTCAATCTTTGTAATGCGGGGGCTATGAATAAGAAACACACGCTCCATTCCTTCGCCGTAAGCTACGCGATGCACTGAAAAAGTCTCAGAAATACCGGTTCCTTTACGTGCAATAACAGTTCCTGCGAACACTTGGATACGCTCTTTCTCCCCTTCAATAATACGGGTATGAACTCGAACAGAATCGCCTACGCAAAAAAACCCTGTATCACTTTTAAGCTGTTTACTTTCAATATTCTTAACGACAGCTGGTTTACTCATTTTTATTTTCTCCTAACAAATTAATCTTATCAAGCAGATCAGGCCTCACAAGGCTTGTCTTCTCTAACGCGGCCATTTTACGCCATTCTGCAATTTTTTTATGGTTACCGCTTTGTAAAACTTCCGGGATTCTAACATCTTCAAAAACTTCCGGTCTAGTAAAATGGGGACAATCCAAAATCCCATTTTCAAACGAATCTTCCGATGCTGAAAGTTCGTCCCCTAAAATATTTGGAACAAACCGTATAACAGCATCAAGTACAACAATTGCCGGAAGACACCCATTTGTCAAAACATAATCACCGATGCTAATTTCCTCATCAACCTCTTTGTCAAGCACCCTCTGATCAATTCCTTCATAATGTCCGCAAAGAAAAATCAAATGCGAATATTGCGCTAATTCACGCGCTTTTTTTGCTGTGAAGGGCTTGCCTTGAGGAGTTAGAAAAATCACCCGACTCTTAGGAGTTTTTACACTTCTAAGAGCATTAGCAACCGGGGCCGGCATCAAAACCATGCCGGGTCCGCCGCCAAATGGGCGATCATCAACTTTGCGGTGACGGTTGTCTGAAAAATCTCTTATATCTATAAGATTAATTTCTAACAGTTCCTTTTTCCTAGCTTGTTTAAAAATACTTTCATCAAAAGGTCCTTGAAAATATCCAGGAAAAAGTGAAAGGATGTCAACCACTAACATAGCTTAAATCTTAAGCTTCTGCTTTTAGTTTTTTGGCTCTGGCTTTAGTCTTTTCTCTCATCTTCGCACTATGTGCTACACGCTTTGCTGTTACCTCTCGAATAACGCTTGGAGCTGCTTTTTTAACGAGAGATTCAGTGCTAGTCGTCAATTGAGCGCCAAGATTCAGCCAATGTTGAATGCGAGCTGCATCTAAGTGAAGACACTTATCCAGTTCACTTTCAAATGGATTGTACCAGCCTAAAGCTTCCAAGTACTTTCCATCGCGAGGAGCACGACAATCTGTCAATACTACACGGTAAAAGGGTCTATTTAATTGCCCTTGTTGTCTTAATCTAATTTTTAGCGCCATAGGGATCCTCCCATCATCTTTTCTAATTGTTTCATATTCGGCATGTTTTTAAAAAATTGCTTTGCTTTTTTAAAGGATTTTACAAGCTTGTTGATATCCTCAATCGTTGTCCCACTACCCTTTGCTATACGCTTACGTCTTGAAACAGAGAGTTCTTCTTTTTCCATCCGTTCAGCAGGAGTCATCGATTGGATTACCGCTTCTACCTTAAAAAATTCTTTTTCATCGAAATCCATCGACTGCATAGCGCTACCCACACCTGGTAACATTCCTAGCAATCCCTTAATGGATCCCATTTTCTTCACCATTTGTATCTGGCTTAAATAATCTTCATAAGTAAAGGATGCCGTCCGGAGCTTTTGCTCCATTTTTTTGGCATCGCCTTCATTCATGTGCTCTTCAGCCATCTTAACAAGATTGATCGTATCGCCCATTCCTAATATGCGATCAGCCATCGATACCGGATTAAAAATCTGGATATCATCAACTTTTTCCCCAATCCCTTCAAATTTCAAAGGCTTCCCCGTGACTTCGCGAATCGATATCGCAGCGCCGCCTCGGGTATTACCATCTAACATCGTCAAAATAGAGCCTGTAATGCCAACACGCTTATTGAATTCGGCAGCAACATTTACAGCATCTTGACCCGTTGTCGCATTTGCGACAAATAAAATTTCGCTAGGGTTTATGGCTTCTTTAACTTTTTCAAGTTGAAGCATCATTTCTTCATCAATGTGCAATCTGCCTGCAGTATCAACAATCACTAAGTCATGTTGGTGCACATTTGCATGCATCATTCCAAGCTTTGCAACTTTTAAAGGGTCGTTTTCGCCTTTTAACGCAAAAACAGAAACTCCGATTTGAGTGCCGAGTGTTTCTAGTTGCTCTATGGCAGCAGGTCTTTGTAAATCGCATGCAATAAGAAGAGGATTTTTACATTTACCTTTCTTTTTTAAGTACTTGGCAAGCTTTGCCACATGAGTTGTTTTCCCTGAACCCTGCAAGCCGCACATCATAATCACAGCAGGATTTCCGCTCAATTCAAGTTCGGGCTCAGCTCCACCCATCAAGGCTACAAGTTCATCGTGAACGACCTTAATAAACTGCTGCCCAGGAGAAACGGACTTTAAAACTTCGTCGCCAAGTGCTTTTTCTTTAACTCTTTTAACTAAAGTCTTTGTCACACTGTAATTCACATCCGCTTCAAGAAGAGCCATTCTCACTTCACTTATAGCGTCAGCGATATTTTCTTCTGTTAGCTTCTTTTGTCCGGCCAGTTTGGAGTACAGGCCTTGCATTTTTTCGGTTAAATAACCCAACATATTTGACTACTCTTTAGCTAAAACGAAAAGCATAATAAAAAAATCATTCAATTTCAAGTAAAAAAAATCGGTCATGTGAAGACCAGTCTTGCTTAAATTGGCAATTGATGAAAGGACCCTCTTTAAAAAGGGACAAAATATGAGCTCCCTGCCCTCTTCCAATCTCAAAAAATCCTTTGGCTGAAGCCTTCAAATAACCGGATAATTGAGCGGCTAATCTCTCGTAAAATTCATACCCCGAATCACCGCCAACAAGAGCTAATTTCGGCTCATAATTTTTTACTTCAATGTCTAGTGATTCATATTCTTTTTCGGTTACATAAGGTGGATTACAAATAAAATAATCACATTTTTTTCCCTTAAAAGGGTCTAATAAATTCCCGATCAAACATTCCACTTCACAAGAATTTTTTGTTGCATTTTCTTTTGCAATCTTCAAGGCCTCGATCGATAAATCAGACAAAAAGACTGTTAAATCGGGAAATTTTTTCTTTAAAGAGATACCAATACAGCCAGAACCTGTGCAAACATCAAAAAGAACTTTTCCTTTTAATGTCCCATTTTCAAGCTCATCTTTTGTCAGCTGTTTTGCAATCATATCGACAAAAATTTCAGTTTCCTGCCTTGGAATGAGCACATTAGGATTTACCTGAATGTCACATCCATAAAAATCAACGTGGCCTTTGATATACTGTAAAGGCTCCCCTTTGCTACGTCTTGCAAGGTTTTGACGACAAAGAGCAAGCTCATCTTCGCTCAAAGGCTTTTCATAATTGGTGTAGAGTTCTATTCGGTTCAAGTTTAGAGCATCAGACAATAAATCTTCAGATTGGCGTCTAGCATGGTTAATTCCTTTTTTCTTCAAGAAATCGCAAGACAAGTTTAAAACTTCAAGGATTGTCTTCATGACTTTAATTGCTCTTGTCTATAGTGTGCAACTAAAGATTTAGTGACCGTATCCAAATCGCCATTCATGATCTGGTCTAGATTGTATTTTGTAAGATTGATGCGATGGTCCGTTAAGCGGTTTTGAGGGAAATTGTAAGTTCTAATACGCTCTGAACGATCGCCTGAACCAACTTGTGAGGAACGAGTTTCTGAAAGTGCTGCTTGCTTTTTTTGTAACTCCGCTTCCGCAAGTTTAGCTTTGAGCAAGCGCATCGCTTTGTCTTTATTCTTATGCTGACTGCGCTCTTCCTGGCAATAAACGGCAATTCCTGAAGGCATGTGAGTAATTCGAACCGCACTATCGGTTGTATTGACGTGCTGACCACCAGCTCCTGATGAGCGGTAGGTATCGACTCGTAAATCTTTTTCATCGATGACAATATCGACATCTTCATCAGGTTCGGCAATTACAGCTATAGTGATCGCAGAAGTGTGTACGCGTCCTTGAGCTTCAGTTGCGGGTACGCGCTGAACGCGATGAGTCCCTCCTTCATACTGCAAAAAGCGAAACACATTTTGCCCGGACAACACCATGACGTATTCTTTATAACCGCCAACTTCAGACTCTGTACAAGAGATTGGCTCGTAGCGCCAGTTATTACGATCTGCATAAAGTTTATACATGCGGACACAATCGCCAACAAAAAGGGCAGCTTCATCCCCGCCTGTTCCGGCACGGATTTCAATAATTGTGTTGCGATGATCGTTTGGATCGGGTGGGATTAAAATATTTTCTAGCTTTTCTTGCAACTCTGTATAGCGCTTGTCGATATCGGCAATATCTTCCCTGAGAACTTCGGCAAAATCAAGATCGCGCTCAACTTTAAGCAGTTCACGATTGTCTTCACGTTGCTTATCTAATGAAGCAAGGGCATCCCACGTGGTTTTTATTTCCGTAAGATAAGCGTGTTCTTCGGTGATGGCACGATATTTTTTTTGATCCGAAAAAACAGCTGAATGTGCCAAAACATCTTCAATTTCATTAAGACGAGATAGCAATTGCTCAATTTTTTGTTCAATCATAGATGTGTTGCTTTTTAGTTGACCCAAAGAAACATAAGAATCTCTGGATCAACGATTTATCAAAGAAGTCAAGTTCACTTAAAGTGAATTTATCAATAAGAAATATGAGTTGCTAGAGTATTTTTTTTTACTTTGCAACTTAGTTGTTAGACTATTTTTTCTTTGCCGGTTTAGCAGCAGATTCTTCTTCTTTTTTCTCAGCTTGAGCATCTAGATTTTTTTGCTGAGTAGCGATATAACGTTTTTTAAACTTGTCAACGCGACCTTCAGCATCAACCAAACCTTTGCTTCCTGTAAAGAAAGGGTGAGATGAAGATGACGTAGAAAGGCGATAAACCGGATACTCTTTGCCTTCAAATAGATCTTTTTCTTTAGGCTGTAATGTTGAACCGCAAACAAACTTATAGTTTGTTGTAGAGTCAATGAACAATACGTCTTGATATTT
This sequence comes from Chlamydiia bacterium, assembly GCA_038257035.1. Taxonomy (GTDB): domain Bacteria; phylum Chlamydiota; class Chlamydiia; order Chlamydiales; family Parachlamydiaceae; genus JBBSJT01. The sequence goes on along the minus strand of JBBSJT010000072.1, from coordinate 6,405 downwards.
AGGGTGGATTTCTTTTTTCATTTTATAGCTCCCAAGCCATTATTTTGCTTTAAGCAGATAGCATACAGTTTTGAAAAAATAAAAACAAGCCCTTTTTTTAGTTTAGCGTTGAATCAATGCAAGGGGCACTGGAGTGGGCAGAGCTAAGGATTTTTTTACCAGTGAGGCAGTGAGAAAGACATGAGATCAGTGAGGGGGCTATGAACACATAACGTCTAATATACAGTTTGTCACACCAACCTCATGCCTTTCTCACTGCCTCACTGGTAAAAAAATCATAAACCCTAAATTAAAATAACTATTGCATAATAATTAATTAAGTTTTATAATATTAGTATATTTTCATCAAATAAAAGGAGTTATTAATGAAATCTTTAATTATCTTAACGGCAGTTTTCTATTCTTTTAATGCAACAGCTTTACCCGCTGCAGAGCAAAAGCCACGTATCACACTCCAGACCAAAAATGGCAATTCAATCCGCACAAAAACGGGTAAAGTTATCCAGGTTAAGCAAAGCAATTTTCATAAAAGTCTAATCTAGTACATTTGCCTCCTGAAAAGGGGTTTTCATAAAAGCTTAAGTTCAGTATTATTCAGTTATATAATAAAAAACTTTAGGTAAAAAATGAGAACCTCTACTTCCGAATTTCCTGTCGGTCCTGACGAGACCCCAAAAGCTCTTATCTATTTGATTGCAACAATTGCTACTGTAAGCATTTTAGCCACCTTATTTAACGGCCTCTTTGCATATTTGTTCCAATCTACCGGGCCTGAAGAGTGGCTTTCACTCTCATTGAGAGGTCTCCAAAATTTTTATCTTTGGCAACCAATCACCTACCCTTTCATTCATTATAGTTATTCAGCCGGAATCTCACTCTCTTACCTAATTAGTTTATTCTTTAATCTTTATATTCTTTGGTTTCTTGGCAGCTCAATCATAGATAGAATCGGGTTAAAATCTTTTTTTAAGCTCATAACTATTAGCTCCATCGTTTCAGGAGCAGTAGCCTTATTGATCATGAAAATGACAACTAGCTACCTCATTTTAAGTGGAACAGCACCTGCACTTCTTGCCCTTCTTAGCTTCTTTACCTTGCTTTATAGTGATGCAGACATAAGACTTTTTTTTATATTTCCAATCAAAATTAAATGGCTCGCTGCCGGAATTTTTGCAGGAATCCTTCTTGAATCATTATCTCATCTTGATTTTGTTACACTTGGGTTTTATTTAACCGGCATGATATTTGGCTACCTTTATGGTGTGATCATCTATGAATTAAAAGGCCCTTTTGAATTTTTAACGCCATTTGAAGAATGGGCATCTCGCCTTTTTAATAAATCAGCATCTGATAATGACGCTAAAATCATCGATATCAAAACGGGAAAATCATTGGATGATGAAATTTTTGTCGATCAAATGCTTGCCAAAATCTCAAAAACAGGTGAAGAATCGCTTAGCTCGTACGAGCGCACACGCTTGACTGAAATCTCTAAGCGTAAGAAGTAACAACAAAATAGGGATTTTAAAGGACTAAAAGGACAAAAAGGACGGCAGGGACTAAAAGGACAGGCCCACCCTTTTGACAATATCTTAAAAGCAAAATTAACCTTCTCATGAGATATTTTCAAGACGGGTGGGATTGTCCTTTTAGTCCTTGCTGTCCTTTTTGTCCTTTTAGTCCTTTAGAATCCCTTCTTTTGTTCTTTAGTCCTTTAAAATCCCTTCTTTACTGGTTATTTCAATACTTGACAAAAAAATCAAATTTATGTTACTATATTATTGAATTTAATAAACTTGAAAACTAAAGGGACAATCATGACATTAAAAGGAATTACTGATCAATCGATTGAAAATCAAACCTTATTAGTAAATTTAAGAGATACAGGAGTTGAGCAAAAATCTAAAAATGAATATGCAATGCTTAACCAATTTCGAAAAGAAGCCAAAGTTGATGTAGTTCATAAGCCCTACGAACACATGTTAAAACATGCCTTCATCTACCGTTCCATTTTTATTGGCCTTGGAAGTTTATTTTTCTTTTTAGGGTTGTATATTTCAGAACAATCGATCAATTGGTTTTCCTATACACTTCTATTTGCGCACAGCTTAAATGCAAAAAACATCGTTTTTGCCATCTGCCTCATTCTTTCCATAACCGCTTTTGGTTTAAATTTTATTGTTTCAGCAGAAAGGGAAGCTTTACGCCAGTTAATCAAGAGAACAAAAAGAAAACTTAGCAGAATTTTTAATAAGCAAAATTTATTGCTGGAACTCTCAGGAAACCCATCAGACTTGAAGAGATCGAAGAAATTAAAAAAAGTGTATGAAGACGCTTTACATAAACTGGAAGAACTCGAAGACTCATCAAAAATTTTATTTTCTCAGATTGCAAGATCCAATACAAAAGAGAGTTCTTTTAAACTCTTCAATCAAGCCCTTCTTGAGGTAAATGACGATTTACATACCGTGGTCAATAATTTCAAAAAAATGACCCTCTTTTTTTAGGGCCAAAAGCGCCATCTGAACAGTCTGAGCGCCGGCAAGAACCCCTTCCTCAAATCGAAAAAGCGGGTTCATTTCAAGTTTCTGATAATCATTTGGCTGTAAAATGTCTTCGGTTGTCAGATTCGGAACAAAGCGTCTGCCCGCTTTTAGCAGATCTTCCCTTTGACGCTCCACAATCTGGTTTACGGTAAATTCTATTTTATCCCAAAATTCTATACTATTCATTACCATTTTGTCCAATTTCAATTTTTTTAGCCTTATTTCTAAGACGTTTTTTTTCAAAAAAATCGCGCAAAAGCGCAGAAGAAAGCTCACCTAGAACGCCCCCTTTCACAAGAACATTATGGGTAGGATGTACTTTATCGAATAAATTGACAAAACTACCATTTGCTCCATGCCGCAAATCGGGCGCTCCCCAAACAAGATTTGTCACACGTGATAAAAACATGGCACCGGCACACATGGAGCAAGGCTCCATGGTGACATAAAGTGTGCTACCGGTAAGACGCCAATTATCAAGAGCACTAGTCGCTGCTGTGATGCAAAGCATTTCGGCATGGGCAGTCGCATCTTTAAGCATTTCCACTTGATTATGCCCTCTACCAATGATTTTGCCCTCATGAACCATGACTGCTCCAACAGGAACTTCATCAGCTGCATAAGCCTTATAAGCTTCTTTAAGAGCCTCCAACATGAAGCGTTCATCATCATTATTCGGCTTTACTGAAAATGGAAAATGCATAAAACTTCTAGATTCCTTATTTTTTGACCGTACTAAGTTTAGCTTGCAAGCTTGCAATTTGCTTTTTGAAGCTTTCAGTATCAATTTGATATTTTTTTTGTAATCCTAGGATTTTCTTCTCATATTTATCGGTTGATCTTGCTAGTTTTAATTCGTAAGATTTAACAACTTCTTCAATAGACTGATATTTTTCTTTTTCTTCCGAATCCTTTGCTTCTTTTGCAGTTTCATTTTCGGCTGAAGTTTTTAGCTGGTTTAAATCGGCTTCCTGAAAAGCAACAGAATTTAATACTGAAAAAAGATAGGTGTTATTAGCTCCAAATTCTTTCGCTGCTTCATTGGCAATTTCTTGAGATTTTGCTTTTTCAAGAAGTTCGATTTCACTAAAGTTAGGATTAACTTCTGTTAGTTTTCTTTCAAAATAGTGATAAAGCTCCCCATTCTTTAAAAGCCAGCAGTTGCTGATGAATTCGGCAATTTCCTCGCCCTTTTCATCCTGGCTCATTGCTTGGTTGTAACCTTCAACAAGCTCAAGATTTGTAATTTTGTTCAAATTTTTGCCGGCAAAATATTTCTTTGCAAAACCCCAATCTTTACGAAGGTGATCATTTTTTAGATCTTTTTTGATGACGTCAATCACCATTGGCATCCAATTTTTCAGTATTTGGAATTTTTCTTTATAGGTGGCATCTTTTAACATATTTTTTTTCTCCTAATTTTATTTAAACATGTTAGTATGTTATCAATTCAGGAGCCAAATTGCAAGGGGAGATCTATGAGCGAACATGAAAAACATCCTTTTTATGGTTATGAGATAATTAGACGAGACCAAGCTGAGTACATTGAAAAACTTCTCATTAAATATAAGGGTGAAAAAGTAGACGAAGAGCTTAAGAAAAAAATATGGGACGAACTTCAGATGGAAAAACATTTGGGTCACATCACCATCCCATTCAAATTAGCTATACAGCAGGATCCAACGGGCAAATACCCTGACTTTATAGAGGTCATCTTAGAGACCAAAGTCTAATCCCTTATCGATTTTTGATATTAGTGCTTGATTTGTATATCTAGTTTCTGGTATAATTATGTACAAAAGCATAAAAAACAGATTAAAAACACACGGCCGGTATCAGGCTCTTAAAAACGGGGGATTCTTTTAATGTCATTAGATAAAGGCACGAAAGAAGAGATTACCAAGAAATTTCAGTTGCATGAAAAAGACACTGGTTCAGCTGATGTTCAGATTGCGATCTTGACAGAGCGTATCACTGAATTAACTGACCATCTAAAACGTATGCCAAAAGATCACGCCTCAAGGCTTGCCCTTTTGAAACTCGTTGGTCAGAGAAGACGTCTTCTCGATTATCTGAATTCAACAGATACGAGCCGCTATCAGAGCTTAATTACTAAGCTTAAACTGAGACGTTAAGGTTAAATCTTTCATTATGTGAAAGCAAAGGCGACTATTGGCTTAATTAAGCTGATAGTCGCCTTTCTGTTTTTATAGGGATAACGTATTTACAGGTAAGTTATCTCTTGGCGAATAATCGGACAATAGTTATCATCATAAGAAATATATTTTGAGGAGTTAATTGAAAATATGAAACGTGAAACCCTAAAAGTGACAGTCGGCGAACAAGAGATTTCGTTTGAAACAGGAAAAGTAGCAAGACAAGCAAACGGCGCCGTTATTGTTCGTGTAGGAGATACAATGGTCTTCACTTCAGCAGTTGCAAGTGTCACTGCAGAAGCCAAAGATTTTTTCCCTCTTCGTGTCGATTATCAAGAGAAATTTTCTTCCATCGGAAAAACAATCAGTGGATTTATCAAACGTGAAGGACGCCCATCAGAAAGAGAAATCTTGATGTCCAGACTGATTGATCGTCCACTTCGTCCAATGTTTCCAAACGGCTACTTTAATGAAGTACAGATCCTTTCCTACGTTTGGTCATATGATGGCGTTAACACACCGGAACCTTTATCCATTTGCGGAGCATCAGCCGCACTTGTTGTTTCTGACATTCCTTTACTAAAACCTGTAGCTGCGGTAAGAGTTGGACTAATCGGTGGAAAATTTGTTCTTAATCCAACTCAAGAACATATGAAATCATCAAAACTTGACTTGATGATTGCAGGAACAGACGATGCAGTACTCATGATTGAAGGTTCTTGTGATTTCTTAAATGAAGCACAAGTTCTTGAAGCGATTACAGTTGGTCATTCCGGAATCAAGATTATCTGCGAAGCACTTTTAGGCTGGCAAAAAGAAATTGGCAAACCAAAAAAATTAGACACAATTGCCCCTCTTTCAAAAGATGTATTAAATGCCGTTGAATCAATTGCCGCTCCATTACTAATTCCTGCATTACAAATTGTTGAAAAGCAAAAACGAGAAGATGCACAAAATGCAGTCAAGAAAGCAGTTCAAGAAGCTTTATTCCCTGTTGATGTCGATCCTCTTTATTCTCCAATTGATGTAGCAATAGCTCTTAAAGAAATTTCATCTAAATACATGCGTAAGATGATTTTAGATGAAAAAATCCGTCCGGACAGACGCTCAACTACAGAAATCCGTGCAATTGATATCGAGCAATCCTTCTTACCAAGAGCACACGGAAGCTCTCTATTTACTCGTGGCGAAACACAAGCTGTTGCCGTTTGTACCTTAGGTGGCGACAGCATGGGACAGCGCTTTGAAGATTTGGACAGTGAAGGTATTAGAAGATTTTATCTTCAATATTCATTCCCTCCATTTTCAGTTGGTGAAGTTGGCCGTGTAGGAACACCTGGACGTCGTGAAATTGGACATGGAAAACTTGCTGAAAGAGCACTTGCTGCAATTTTACCGGCAAAAGAGCAATTTCCTTATACAATTCGACTTGAGTCAAACATTACTGAATCTAACGGATCTTCTTCAATGGCAACCATTTGTGGTGGCTGTCTTGCAATGATGGATGCGGGTGTTCCAATTAAGCGCCCGGTTTCCGGTATTGCCATGGGGCTTATTCTTGAAGGTGATCGCTATGTGATTCTTTCAGATATTCTTGGTATTGAAGATGCGCTTGGAGATATGGACTTTAAAATTGCTGGCGATCATGAAGGAATTACATCTTTCCAAATGGATATCAAAGTTGAAGGCATTACAATCGATAT
>JBBSJT010000071.1:0-12417 GCA_038257035.1 Chlamydiia bacterium | reverse complement strand
CACTGGTCAAAAATCCCACACTGTTGATCTCTTAAGTGCAGGATTCGATGATTTTTAATGCTGGCGCTACAACCGGTTTTTTCTTAACGGCGATCACTTTTTCTTTGATATCGAGTCTCACACGGTTGATATCAAGCCCTATGCTTTGAAGTTTACCCACAACGTCTTCATAGCCGCGGTCAAGAAAGTGCAGCCCACTTAATGTGCTTGTTCCTGTTGCAATGGCCGCTGCCATAACATAAGCAAAGCCTGCTCTTAAATCAGGGATGGCAATGTCTTTTGCAACAAGCGGTGTGGACCCCTTAACGATGATGCTATGGGAAAAGCTTTGAGAAGCAAAACGGCATGATTTACCACCAAGGCATTGTCTGAAAGATGTGATATCGGCGCCCATTTCATTTAAGGTCTCTGTGTAACCAAAACGATTTTCATAAACTGTTTCATGAACAACCGATGAGCCTGTGCTTTGAGTTAATAGAACCACAAAAGGCTGCTGCCAATCGGTAACGAATCCCGGATGTACATCCGTCTCAACATGAAGGCCTCCTTGGAGTGGACCGTCATAATAAAATTCAATCCCATTGCTCTTAATTTCAAAACCACCGCCAACTTCACGAATTTTATTTAATAGCGTAATCATATGTCGATGTTCAGCACCCTCAACAAAAACACGCCCTTTTGAGCAGATGGCGGCAAGACCAAATGAGGCACTTTCAAGCCTATCAGGGATCACTGTATGCTCTACTTCGTAAAAGCGTCTTGTTCCTTGAATGCGTATGGTACGGTCTGTGTCTAATGTAATGATTGCACCAAGCTTTTGCAAAAATAGAATGAGTTCAACAATTTCAGGCTCTGCTGCTGCATTCCTAATGATTGTAATGCCCCTCGCGGTAACACCGGCCAAAATTGTATTTTCAGTTGCCCCTACAGATGGATAAGGAAGTGTGATCATCGTACCTTTTAGGCCATTGTGTGCGTGAGCCATGTAGGCTCCCTCACGCTTCATACCACGATATTCAATATGTGCTCCAAGGCTTCTAAGAGCTTCTATATGAAAATCAACGGATCGTTGACCGATATCACATCCACCGACAGTTGGAACAATGATTTCTCCATCAGTACGACTTAAAAGGGCACCCATCAACAAGATTGGAATACGATTTGCGCCTGAAAATCTTTGAGGCACGTAAGAAGTTTTTAATTCCCTTGTGATAACTTCCATGATTCCGGCTTTTTTATCCCAGGTAACTTCCATACCAATTTCTTCACATAAAGCAACTGTCACTTCTACGTCACCGATATTTGGAACATTATAAAAAGTACATTTTTTATCTGAAAGAAGAGAGGCTACAAGTAGCTTTGTCATGGCATTTTTAGCACCTGCTGCCTTAATATGCCCTTTAAGTGGGCTACCACCCTGAATTTTTAATACTTCCATTTTCACCGTTTCCAAAATTATTTTTTAAGCTTTTATTGAATGCCCTTCTATTATCATAAAATTTCTTTACATTACAACCAAAATCGATTCGCAAACAAAAAAATAAAAATTTAGAAACTTTTCAAAAATTGATTTTTAGTATAAAAGTATATGTTAATATGTACTTATGTAAAAAAGGGTTTAAATTTTATGAAGACAAGAACAGGAATCGGTCAAGATAGCCATCGTTTTCTACCTAACGACTCATCCAAGCCTTGCGTGATCGCAGGGATCATTTTTGATGATGCTCCGGGCTTTAATGCAAATTCAGACGGGGATGTTGCTTTTCACGCTATTTGCAATGCCATTACTTCCGTTACAGGCGTTTTAATTCTTGGTGCATTAGCTGATGATCTTTGCTTAAAAGATGGGATCACGGACAGTGAAGTGTATCTGATAGAGGCTCTTAAAACACTTAAAAATCAAAAAATCAGCCACGTGGCGTTGACTCTGGAAGGAAAAAAACCCAAATTTAAAGAAAAACTTGAAGAAATGCGCCAAAATATTGCAAGGGTTTTGAAACTTGATATTTCTGAAGTTGGGATCACAGCCACATCGGGTGAGGGATTAACCGATTTTGGCTGTGGAGATGGTGTTCAATGTTTTGCTATCGTGACGACGACAGAACCTGTCCCAACGACTTAACGACATATTCAACCTCATCTAATGTAAGGTCTGTATAAAGAGGGAGTGACAGCCCTTCTTTAAAATAGCTTTCCATTTCAGGGAAATATTCTTCGATATTTTGAGAAGATTTTGCAAAACAAGAATGTTCGTACATCGGAATGTAATGATATTGAGTGCCAATTCCTTTTTCGAACAATTTGTTCATAACTTGGACTCGGGTTGTTTTATAGGCCTCAAAATTTATTTGCACAACAGCCAGATGAAAGGAAACATGCTCATCAAATTCGGATGTAAACATCTGAACATTTTCCAAATTTTTTAACAATTTTCTATAATGTTTAATGATTTTACGTCTTTTGTCCACAATTTCATCAATTCGCTTAAATTGATTAAGCCCCAAAGCTGCTTGAAATTCTGTTAGATTAAAATTTCCTGTTAGATTTACAACATCGTAATAAGGGGTTGTTTGTCCATCCGGTAATTCATCCCTTACTATTCCATTATTACGATATAGCTTTAATCGATAATAAAGTTCTTCGTCATTAGTTAATACCATTCCCCCCTCACCGGTAGTGATTTGTTTTGCTGGATGGAAACTAAAGATTGTCATTTGACTAAATTCGCATGAACCCACCTTACTTCCATTTTTGTATGAGGAGCCCAAAGCATGTGCTGCATCTTCAATAACCAAGGTATTAGGATCTTGAATCATTCGGTCCAACCTTTCCATATCTACTGGGATACCGCTAAAATGAACAGGAATGATGACAGTCTTGCCTCTTGATTTCTTTTTTTCTAAATTAAATTGCATATTTTTTAAATCAAGATTACCGGTCTTTCTATCGATATCTAAAAATATAGGTGTGGCACCAAAAAAAGCTGCACAGCCGCTCGATGCTACGAAACTATTGGGTGTAGTAAGGCATTCATCATTTAGACCTACCTTTCCTGCAAAGCAAGCAGCGTAAAGGGCGGTGGTTCCGCTATTGAAAGCAACAGCATACTTTGCACCCGTGTAATCGGCCACAGCCTTTTCAAAAGTTTCAACAATCGGCCCTCTTGTGATCAAAGTTTGATTTAAAGCGTCAACGACACATTCTATATCTTCGGTGTTGAGGGTTTGTTTTGTATATGGGATAAAATTGTTCATAACTCTCCAATGTTTAAGATTTGCCAGTCTAATCAAAATGGCTAAAAATGGAAAGAAACTAAAAATTAGTCTCATTTTCACTATTTAACCTGTTCAAACACATTGATTTACGCTTATGAACAAATTCGCTAAAAACTACATCCCACTTAAACTAAATGAATTAGATTAAAAAGGACGTTTTATTCAATTCACATTAAAATTTTTATTTACATCCTTCTTCTTCTGATTTGCAAGACTTTAAAGATTTGAGCCATTTTTTTTCCGAAATTTACTTGCGAAAGAGAATCATCAAATGTTAGATTACCGCAACATAGAAACCCCCAGACTACTCTGTGGGAACTTTGTTTATAACTTAAAAAGGGCCGAAACTATGCATGATCCCCATACTTGTGACGCGTGGAATCTATTTCTTCAATATGTTAAAAATCGTAGCTCAGCTACGGCATTTGGCAATTGGCTCGAGCCAATTAGAGTTTTAAAATATACATTAGACTCTATATCATTAGAAATTCCAAACGTGTTTGTTAAAGAATATCTTCTTTCAAATTACAAGCAAGATCTTTGTGCATTTTTACCTGTGACCCAAAACGGCGAACCGGCCATAGAGTTTACTATTGCCCCAGTGCAAAAAGTGACGATTCTTAAGCCTGCCGTTACACCTGAGATAATTGACAATACTACACCTCACATTCCTCAAGTCAGACTAAATGATAATTACCGATTTGATAAGTTTATCGAAGGACCGACAAACCAATTTGTCAAATCGGCTGCCTTTGGAGTTGCTGCAAGACCCGGACAATCTTATAACCCACTATTCATTCATGGTGGTGTTGGTCTTGGAAAAACCCATATACTCCATAGTATTGGACATCATGTTAGAGACAATAACAAAAAACTACGTGTACAATGTATCACAACTGAAGCATTTATTAATGATTTAGTTGATAGCTTAAGAAACAAATCAGTTGACGCAATGAAGCGTTATTATAGATCTGATATTGACATACTACTTGTCGATGATATCCAATTTCTTCAAAATCGTTTAAATTTTGAAGAAGAATTTTGTAATACATTTGAAACGCTTATTAACCAAAATAAGCAAATCGTAATTACAAGTGATAAGCCACCATCTCAATTAAAGCTTTCAGAACGTATGATTGCTAGAATGGAATGGGGTCTTGTTGCAAATGTTGGAATTCCTGATCTTGAAACAAGAGTTGCAATCCTTCAACATAAAGCACAGCAAAAAGGGCTTGACATTCCAAGTAAAGTCGCTTTTTACATGGCTGAACATATTTTTAATAACGTTCGCCAACTTGAAGGAGCAATCAATCGACTATGCGCTCATTGTCGCTTGTTTAATATGCCGGTGACTGAGGAACTTGTTGAAAAAACATTGAGAGAAATGTTTCAACATGCTCCGAAGCAAAAAATCTCTGTGGAACAAATTCTTAAGAGTGTAGCTACAATTTTTGAAGTACGTATTAGTGATTTAAAAGGCACGATGCGCACAAAAGAAGTTGCATTGCCTCGTCAAGTGGCGATGTATCTAGCTCATAAACTTATTAATGAATCGTTGCAGATGCTTGGTGCATCCTTTGGTAAAACACATTCAACAATTTTGCATGCTTGCAAAAATATTGAGAAGAAATTATCAAGTGATGAAATGTTAAGACGCCAAATCGGCATGGTTGAAAGAAGTATCGTTTAATTCCATCTAAAGAGTCAGTTTTGAAAAAAACTGACTCCCCTCGCATCCAACACATTCCACACATTTACCGTCAAAGCAAATATTATACCGTTAAAGGGGACTTTTTTACCGCGAAGACCGCGAAGAAGCGCGAAGAAGCGCGCTGTCGCGCGGGAAGAAAAAAGCAAGAAAGATTTAAAAATTCCCCTTTGCAATAAGCAAAGGGGATGATTAGTAAAATTGTTTTGTCAAAAACAATTTTAAATAAGGGGCTTATTTTATATCTTCCGGAATATCTTCTTCTTCTTCGCGCGTAAGCGCGCTTCTTCGCGTTTCTTCCCGCAGCGAAGCTGCGCTTCTTCGCGTTCTTCGCGGTAAAAAGATCCCTCTTAGCGGTATAAAAATCCACAAAACTTATTAGCTCTTCGTGGTAAAATCACTGTTTTATGTAGTCATCTATGCCAAGAGCAATACCATAAGCCAATTGTTTGATATAGGCCGGATCCTTGATTTTTTCCATTTCGTTTTTGTTGGTCATAAAACCTCCCTCAACCAATATGGCTGGCATGTTTGTTTCCCTGATGACAGCAAGATTGCCATGTTTTAAGCCACGAGACTTAGCCTTTGTTCTTTGAATGATACGCCCTAAAACTGTTTCCCCAAGTTTTTTAGATTGCAAACTTCTGACCTTATCTGTCTCTGAAGCAAAGTAAAATACTTCTATACCCTCAGGCTGCTCACTTAACGCAGCATTAAAATGAACGCTAACAAAAAGCCGAGGATTATAATTGTTTGCTATGAGACTCCTTGTAACCAGTGGAATGAAAGTGTCGTTGCTTCTTGTCATTTCTACAGTATAGCCCATCTTTTGCAAAAAATCTTTTAAGAAAAGTGAAGTAGATAGATTTAAAGATTTCTCTTGATATTTAGGGGTACTTGAAGAACTTGTACCTACATCGTCACCACCGTGTCCCGCATCAATCACGATCAATTGATTTTTTAAATTAGTATAGGGTTTAAAATAGCTTGTATAGACTATTTCCTCATTTTTTGATCTATTTGCAATAAATTCTAACTGAGGAGTTCTTTCAACAATCCGTTTTGTTTGGCAACTAGAAAACAGCATTAAAATGAAAAAAAGTGGCAACAGAATAAATTTCATATTGTAAGTTCCGGTTGGTTTTCTAGTTTTTGGCATATTTCTAATACCACCTTTCGATCATCAAATTCAATTGTGTGATGGGCAAAAATCTGATACGCTTCATGCCCTTTCCCCGCAATAAGAATAATATCCCCCTCTTCACTTAAATCGACCGCTTTTTTAATGGCGGATGCTCGATCAATGACAATTTCATAATTTTTTATATTTGTAAAGCCTTTGCAGATATCTTCACAAATAATTTCAGGATTTTCAGATCTTGGATTATCTGAAGTCACAATTGTGAAATCGGAAAACTTATTTGCAACTGCACCCATTTTAGGGCGTTTGGTTGAATCCCTGTCTCCACCACAACCAAAAACTGTAATGATTTTTTTTGTTTTAAGCTCATTTAAACTTTCTAAAACATTTTTTAGCGCATCATCGCTATGTGCAAAATCTACATAAATCGTACGATTGATCTCATTCGGAACAGGTTCGAGACGACCTGATGGGCTTGTTGCGGTTGACATGATATCGATTAATTTTTCAACAGATTCACCCTTTGATAAACCTACCGAAATTGCGGCTAAATAATTATAAACATTAAATCTTCCTATCAGATGGCTTTTGCAGGGGTATTTTTTACCTTGATAGAGCAAAGTAAAAAAGGTTGATTCTTTTGAAAGTTGAATATTTTCAGCTTTCACATCGATCGGGCCACTATTTTCTATTCCATATGTCAATGTGGAAAAAGTACTGCCTTCTATAATTTTAGAAGCCCATGGACTGTCTACATTAATAATAGCTATTTTTTTTCTTTCTTTTTTCAAAGGATGAGTTAAAAAAAGCTTATTTTTTGCTGAAGCATAAGCTTCCATTGTTTCATGGTAATCTAGATGATCTACTGTTAAATTAGTGAATATAGCCACATCAAAATGAATATTTTCAACCCTATTTTGGGTAAGGGCATGTGATGAAACTTCCATCACAGAAGATTTACAGCCGTTCAAGACCATTTCTCTTAACATTTTATGGTTGTTGATTACATCAGGAGTTGTTCTTAATGCCGGATATCGATGATTCCCAATTATATATTCAATTGTTCCGATCAAACCACTTGGTTTTTTTAGTCTATCTAAAAGGTGTTTGATAAGAAAGGAAGTCGTGGTTTTGCCATTCGTGCCTGTAATTGCCACCATATAAAGTTCATCGCTTGGATATTGATAATAATTTGCTGCAAGCATACCTTCGATTAAGGCAACATCAGGATGAATGATTTGCGTAACATTTTTTAAAAAAGGGTTTACAATATCTGTAGCAATGGCTATAGCGCCTGCAGCTATAGCTTCGGCAATATATTTTTCACCATGTTCATTTAATCCCTTTCTTGCAATAAATAAATTACCGGGGGAAACTAATTTTGAATTTGAACAAATACCGGTTATGAGAATGTCGCTGCATCCTCGAATTTCTTTAAAAGGTATATCTTTTAGCAATTTTTTAAGTTTCATTTATTTCTCCAATTCATTTATCGCTAATAAGTCTTTTGCTTCCGATGCTAGTCGCGAATGCGACGAAAGCATCCTGGGGTGTAAACCCCAGGGTTAAATGGTAAATAAAATGTGAGCCATGGATATGGCGACAGAAATCTACCTTAATTTTTCCTCTGTCGCCATCTTCATGGCTCATAATTATTTATGATCTGACCGCGGGTTTACACCCGCGGCTACATGCTTTCGTCGCATTCGCGACTAGGAATTTATAGTAATTGTTATTGTTTATTCCATTTATCGTACATTTCTTTCAATTCTTCAGTTTCTGCAATCCAATCTGCTTTTTTTGAATCATAGCGTGGATCAGCTACAGGATAACCATGAGGATCATCCGGTGTAACTCCAAGATATTCAAGGCTTCTTCTTGCGATTTCACGAAAAACAGGTGCTGCACAACGACCTCCATGATGCTGCATCCCAACCCCCTGCAAATAACCATATTCCGGCTCATCAATTGTGACAACAAGAACAAAAGCCGCATTTTTCACCGGTGCAAATCCAACAAAACTTGAGCAGTAATGTTTTTGCGAATAGGCACCATTGATAACTTTTTCAGCAGTTCCTGTTTTTCCGGCTTCAGTATACCCTTTCACATCAGCAAGAGGTGCTGAACCTCCTTTCTTTGTCACAAATTTCATAGCTCTGACAATACGTTGTACAATATCTTTTTTCAGAACTTGTGGAAAAGCATTGATGCGTTCTTGGTTTCTATTATCTAAAAGAATCTCTTTTGTACCATCAATATGGGTTTTTTCAATTTTTTGTACAAGTGTTGGTTGAACAAGATAACCTCCATTTGCAAAAACAGCATAGATTCTTAAGAGCTGCAAGCTGCTCACTTGAATGTTATGACCAATTGCCATCAAATAAGGTGTTGAAACGCTCCATTTTAATGTTCCATTTGGATGCTTTGTTCCCGGAACGGGTAAAACCCCTGCTGTTTCTGATGGAAGCTCTATTCCTGTTTTTTTTCCTATTCCAAAAATATTAACAAGACATGAGCGATAAAAATCGGTGCCCAATCTTGCAATGATTTTTTCATTAAGGCGGGCCATGTAAATATTAGAAGATTTTTGCAAAGCCATGTCCATATTCAAAAACTGATGGAGATGGGTATCTTTTAAGGGTTTTGAGCGCCCCGGAAAATGACTGTCTGATGTAGCCATTTTTTCATCGGGATTAAATAGGGCCATTTCGCCACGTTTTTTCAAAACCTCATTTGCAACCATGGCAATAGCTAAAGTTACGGGTTTCATGATAGATCCCGGCTCATTTGCATCGGTAATGGCTTTGACTTTAGTTTCTTGAATGAGTTCTTTATCGTTAAAATAGCGCTTATAGTCTGGTGGATTAAAAAAAGGATACTGTGCAAGACTTAATATTTCACCGGTCCTTGGGTCCATCATGACGGCAGTTCCAGATTTTGCCCTCGCTTGTTTGACACCTTTTGCAAGTTCATCTTCTGCAATTTCTTGTAAATTATGATTGATCGTCAAATAAATATCGGCTCCATTTTCAGGTTGTGCTATGACTTCTCCCATTTCAAAGGAATTTCGAGGGGATCTCATGAGGCGTCTTTTGCCAGATTTTCCTTTTAGATAATGATCAAACTGCGATTCAAGACCACCTGTCGGTATCCCCTGCCCTGTAATTTCATCTTTTTTATTTTGAATTGTGTGCAGTACCTGCCCCAAAAGTTTTCCAAAGGGGTATGAGCGTTGGTAATCGCTAACAAAAAAAAGAGTATTTCTTGGAACTTTATGTTCTCTTGCAAAGGTTAACCACCATTCCATGACAGAATCTTTGGTTTCTTTGTCAAGCCACATAGCTAATTTGCGGTTACGGCTTTTTTGATGAAAATGACTTTTAAAATCCATCACCTCTTCTACTGTCAAATGAAGATGCGCAATTAAATAATCTGCTATGGAATCACGATGCTCAAGAGGAATAGAAGATGGATCGATATGCAAATGAAATTTTTTAACATCTATTACAAAACTTTGCGGCTTTTCAGGGTGTCTTCGATTTAAAAGGGTGTTTGAAAAAAAATGGCCACGAAAAAAAGGTTCGTTAACAAAAAAATAATGTTGATTATTGGCCTTGGCAGTCCATTTTTCACCTTCAATTATTTGGATTTTATAAAATTTTGCAATGAGCAGAGAGAAGCAGAAAAATATGAAAAGGGCAACAAATGTTAAGCGCTTTTTACTTCCCATTATTTTAACTCTTTTGATTTAGAGCGTTTCAAAATGTGAACATCTTTTACATAAGGGTAGGACAAATGACTAAATTCAGGCTTTCTAAGAAGCTCCATTAAGTGAATCGGGCTTTCAAAACGCTCAATTTCATACTGTAGCTGAATGTTTTCATCATGAATGCTTTTTACTTCCTTGATTAAAGCCGGTATTGCAAGTCTTAAACCTGTCAGTTTATTTAAATCATCAATATAAAGATAAAGGGTCAGTCCTGCAATAAAAATACAAAAAG
This sequence comes from Chlamydiia bacterium, assembly GCA_038257035.1. Lineage (GTDB taxonomy): Bacteria > Chlamydiota > Chlamydiia > Chlamydiales > Parachlamydiaceae > JBBSJT01. The sequence goes on along the minus strand of JBBSJT010000071.1, from coordinate 2,292 downwards.
CAAACCTGACATAGATAAAAGCTCCGGTTTCATTTTCGAATTGTCGACTTGCCATTCTATTCCTTTTCAACGCACCGCAATTTAGCGCTTCGGCTTCTTGGATTGATTTTCACTTCATCATCAGATGGAGCGATCGGTTTTTTGGTTAAAATTTTAATGGTAGGCACCTTGTCTTTAAAAACACCTCCAAGACCCACTGTATCAAATTTATCACTTGCTTCAAAACGAAAAAGATTTTTAACGATCCGATCTTCCAAACTATGGAAGGTTATAACGCTTAATCTGCCACCTTTTCCAAGGGATTCTAAAGCTTTGGGAATCATTTTTTCCAACACTTCAAGCTCCCTATTAACTGCAATTCTTAGACCTTGAAAAATAAGTGTCAGAGGATTTATACCTTTTTTCTTCCAGGAAAATAAAGGTCTTAATAAATCGGCAAGCTCCGTTGTTGTCTTTATTGTTTTTTCATTTCTTGCTAAAACGATTGCAGAAGCTGCCTTTCTCCAATATTTTTCTTCACCATACTCCCTTAGAACTCGGCCAATCTCTTTTTCAGACCATGTATTGATAATTTCAGCTGCGGTTAGTTGTGAATCTTGATTCATACGCATGTCAAGGGGACCGTCTTTTGAAAAACTAAATCCTTTTTCAGCAATATCAAGCTGCATGGAAGAAACTCCAAGATCAAAAAGCATTCCATCAACATGTTTAATGTTTGCTGTTTTAAGATATTTGTCGAGATCTTCAAAATTGCCTTTTATAAAGACAACTTTATCGCCAAAAGGTTCCAACCTTTTTTTAGCTGTGGCCAAACTTAAGTCATCCTGATCAATTCCAATCAACTTTTCAATTTCAGGGTGGGCTTTTAAAATTGCTTCAGAATGTCCGCCTGCACCGAGAGTACCGTCGACAAAAAAGCGAATGGGCCGATCTTCATAAAAACTTAAAATTTCATTTAATAAAACGGAAACATGTGGTTGTGTCATAAAATTATATTCTCTAATTTAAGAAAAATTATAACTATACAGTGTTTGCTTCCAAATTAAAACAGTTTTTTCGACCAATGGGTAAAGTGCGAGCAAAGAAAAGATTGTAAATAGTTTTAGTAACTAAATAATTGAAAATTTGGTAAAATAAAGATAAGGGTTTTTTACCTTCATTGCGAGGTTTTTATGACAACGATAGACAAGCTTGACATTAGTATTTATGATTTGTATGCAAAACGCCAGGTGATGGTTGAGCAGATCAATCAGCAATTTAGACTGCAGCAAGCAGGAGAAATTCCACCTCAGACGCAGGTGATGACTTTAAATCCTGAACTAACCCACCTCGACATCCTTCTTGGCATCGTCCCATTGAATGCACCATGGGCTTATTTCTTTGCACCAAAAAGCAAATTAAGACGCTCTCCATTTGCAGCTCATAGAGTTGCAGCTAGTATGGGTTCTATAGATGAACAAGCAGCTTTATTTAGCTTTATAGAAAGTATATCGAGTGACACCGAGGAAGAAGAAGAAGAAAAACAAAAGCTTTTACGATTTTTTAAACAAATTGAAATTCTAAATGAGTGGATGGGATTTATTTTTGGTCGAAAAGGGCAGTTTTTACAAGGATAGCAAATGAGTCGCATAGATTGGCAAAAAAAACTTGGATGGAACGAAGATCATTTAGATGATCTTCGAAATACGGCCTATGCCTATATTCGTCAGGGAAAATATGAAATTGCAGAGCCGATTTTTGAAGCTTTAATCGTACTCAACAGCGAAAATGCCTATGATGCGCAAACTTTAGGGGCTGTTTATTTGCAATTGAATGAGCCTCAAAAAGCGTTAAAATATTTTGAAAAGGCACTCATTATTGAAGCCGATCATGGTCCTACTTTACTCAATGTGGCCAAAGCTCTTTTTATGATGGGAAAGAAGGAAGAAGGTTTAAGGCTTGTCGAAATCTTGAAGAATGAGCCTGACTTTATTATCTCCAACACTGCTAAGGCCTTGATTTTGGCTTATGAATAGAAGAGAAGGGATTTTAAAGGACTTGAGGGATTTTAAAGGACTTGAGGGATTTTAAAGGACTTTAGGGATTTTAAAGGACTTAAAGGACAAAAAGGACATTAAGGACTAAAAGGACATTTTCACCGCTCTGACAATATCTTTAAGGCAAAATTAACTTTTCATGAAATAATTTATTTGATACAATTTATAGAGTTAATTTGCTCCTTTTTGTCCTTTTTGTCCTTTTTGTCCTTTTTGTCCTTTTTGTCCTTTTTGTCCTTTTTGTCCTTTTTGTCCT
>JBBSJT010000070.1:0-12448 GCA_038257035.1 Chlamydiia bacterium | reverse complement strand
ATGATCAGGTTAAAATTAAATTAATTAAAACCTGATAAAAATATTTATAACTTTAAAGGAGTCATAATGATCACATCTATTAAAACTAGTGCTTACAATGCATTTAATACAGTTGCAGCTAAAATTCAAGCAACATCTCTTTGGCAGCAATTACCTTCAAAATCAGCTGTTACAGCTGTAGCGTCAAATGTTGTATTTAGCAAATACACACATGCTGTTATTGGCGTAGGTATTTTTTGTGCTGCAGCAAAACGTGCTTACTCAAACTACCAAAATTACATGAAAAACCCAACTAAGGCAATTGAATTAGAGACTGTGATGTTGGATGCCAATAATGAAGCTATTTTAGACGACCAAAATAATTTCGTGACAAACAAAGAACTAATTACAGAGTTCAACCATACTCTTAAAGGTAAAGTTTCTGCTGTAATTCTACCGGGACTAATTGCAACTGCAGCTTTATCTGCTACAATTGCAAGAGTAATTTTACTACCGTAAATTATTAAAAACAGTGGTAAAATAAAAATTGCCACTGTTTTTTTTATATTTAAAATCAAAAGGAATCCCATGATCGCATCTATTAAAACTAATGCTTACCACACATTTTCTACAATTGCAGCTAAAATACAAGCCACCTCTTTTTGGAGTCAATTGCCAGCTAAATCAGCTGTTGCAACTGCTGCATCAAAGGTTCTTTTTAGCAAATACACACATGCTGTTATTGGGGTAGGTATTTTCTGTGGTTTAATGCAACATGCCTATTCAAATCATATAAATTATATCAATACTCCAACTTACAAAGAATATATCAATAATCCAAGGCTGCTTGCAAGCATTGAAACGACTAAAGATGAAAACGGCAAAGATAGAAAAACTGTTAGAATTCCTGAGGACCCCATTATGGATGGTCACGTTTCTGCTTTGATGCCACATATCTTGATCGCAACCGCTGTTTTATGTGCAACACTTGCAAGAGTGATTTTACTACCGTAAATACCTAAAGGCAGTGATTCATACAGTCAGACACATTATGTGCTAAGGTCCGGTGGACCTCTCTCTCTGTAGCCCATACCAAACGCAAGTGAGCTTGCGAACGAAGACGTGCAGGTGTGGGTATGGATACATATATTAGTAACTCCTTCAGGAGTTGTTTTATTTTCACTTAACCCACACCTGCACGTCTTCGGTCGCAAGCTCCCTCGCGTTTGGTATGGGCTACAAAGAGAGAGGTCCTCCGGACCTTAGCAAAAAAACAACTCTCTCCTTATGATAAAGTCCAAATGTAAGGGTTCATTTACTGCCTTTTTAAGATAATGCGGTCTTCATCATCAAAAGCATAAGACCAATATTCGGAGTTTTTTTCCAATTTTTCAATACTGTAATGAGGCTTGTTATTTTGCATCGTTACAATCATGCGCTGCCCATCCATTACATCAAATTTTAAATTTCCATTAAATTCTACATTTTCAGCTACAAATTCTGAATGGCCATGAAGATTAATTTTTAAAGATTCATGCCGTTTAATTTCATTTTTCCAATAATGGTTATCGGCCTCTCGATTAATACCGAAATTTTTAACTTTTATATTTTTTAAACAACATTTTGAAACATTCTTTCCATATTGTAAAATTCCCATTTCATCATCTGAACCCAACACATGCTCTGAATGAATAAGTAAACTTCCGTCAAGTTCAAGATTTTCCATGTCTAATTCAGCTATTTCTAATTGTAGTTCGCTATTTTTTGCAATTTGTCCTTTTCTTAACTTTTGGGCAATTACTGAAAAATCTGGTCCAAGGGCCGGATGGTAATTAACCATTAGGGATGGGCCCTCTGCTAAATAAACATCAGGGTCAGAAAAAGAGGGAAGACTCATTCCACAATAACTTTTAAGCAAGACATGAGAATTTTTTAATATTTCATAGAAACTCGATTGTGGTGTTTCCTCGAAGCATTTAGTTGAATATGATTTTTTTGTTACAGCTATGGTTTTATTTCTTTCATTAAAAGTAATATAGCTGCTTAAATTTTGGTACTCTTCTTCTTTTAATTTTTCATCGAATGTATCAATTATTTCATCTGCAATATTTTGCATGGTAGACTCAAGACGAGAAACTTTTATTTTTTTAAGCTGCCCTTGTCCATCAATTATTGGCAAACTACACTTTAGGTTTACAAGCATTCCCGGAATGGGAAGTTTTTTGATCGCTTCATCAACTTTTGAAATATCGACAAATAAAATATTTGTATTGGCAGGAAACTTGGAAATTTTACCATTTTCTTCTTCAGGTTGATCTTCAATGCCTTTTTTTACAAATTCGGTATATTCCACGTTTGTAATTTTATAGGCATAACCATTTTCTGTTTTGGTCTCAATGACAACATCCATTCCCTCTGATGAGCCCACAACCCGATCGCAAGAGGCAAATCCAAAAACTTTATTTTTTTTAAATCCTACTCCTAAAAATCCAAGAAGCCCTGAATCGACACCTGCAATTGGGTTATTAATTTGCCGGCTTAGCATTTTAGTTCTTCCATGCTGTTTAAACCAACTAAATATCCCCATTTCAGAAGCTAGTTTCCAAATGACTCCATGACCGCTCGGTTTGCACATAAGCTTGAAATTTGCTGTTAAGAGCCAATCCCCATCCACGGTGACTACGGGTACCATAGGTTGTGTAAAGAGATGAAAAGATTTAATGCCCCGATGAAACCAGTGCCTAGATTTACATAGTTGACGGATATGTTCATCGTTATTATTTTCATCAGAAGTCATCATCGCAATAGGTGTAAGAAGTTGTTTTCCTATCAATTTAAAGTAAAGAAATTCACGCCCTTGCAAGTCTCTGACAAGTGCCTCTAAAAGAGTAAGCCCAAGAAAGGGAAGTTTTGCAACCGGCAAAGGCTCGTTTGCAGCAGATGTTAACTTAAGACGCTCTCCTGCACCACCAACTGGGTAAATTTCACAAATTTTGTCTAGATTTTCCAAACCTATTCTAATTAAGGCACGGGTGGATTTGGAATCAATAGAAAGATCAACTCCTTGTGGCTTTAAAAATTTCTCTTTGGATGATGAATGGCTTTGTAGCTTCTCGCCATTTGACTTCTCGCCATTTGACTTCTCGCCATTTGACCTCTCTTGATCTAAAATAAGTTTTAAAATGGTTATTTGATAAGATATCAAACCGTGAGAAGAATCATAAAAATGATTGATTTCCAATAATGTTTCTAAAAAGTCTTTTTCAATTTTTTTTTGACGCATCAAACTTAAAAGCACATTCTCTTGGCCGATTAGCACCAAAGATTTTAACATCATCTGCTCTTTTGGTTTTAATTCTTCAAAAAAATTTCTAAAATCTGAATGAGAAGAAAGAAACTTTTTAATTTCTGTCGTTTCATCAAAAAAATTAAGCTTATCCTTAAGGGATTCAAATTTTTTTAGTTCTTCAAGATATGATTCCAGATGTATTATTTGATTTTCGAACTTTATTAATCTATGATTTGTATCCATGAAAAACCTTAAAGTTAGGGTTAACTGAAGGTAGCTTGCCATGAAAACACTCTTTTTGGCAAACCATTTTCCTTATCCTTATATGTTACTTAAAATTAACCTCTTAAAATAGCTTTATGGAGTTCTTTGAAGTTGCCCCTAAAAATTTGATCATTTCTCTATAAAATCAAGTTGTAATAAATTCTTTTGACTATAAAATGCAAACAACGATAAAACAAGTATCATTACATGGTAATCGATCAAAAAAAAAAATATGATCGCTTTCTCTGCAATCATCTTAAATTTAAAGAATAGGAGTGAATGATGACTAAAGAAGCTACTAAAGAAGCTACAAAAGAAAAAAAAACATCCGCCTTTATGAAGCCGGTTTCAGTTAGTGATACACTAGCAGAAGTTGTTGGTAAAGGTCCAATGCCTCGTACAGAAGTTACAAAAAAATTATGGGATTACATCAAGAAGCACAAACTTCAAGATGTTAAAAACAAACGTAACATCAATCCAGATGCTAAACTTTCAAAAGTTTTAGGTTCGACAGATGCAATCGATATGTTTAAAATGACAAGCAAAATTTCAAAACATTTGAAAGATCCGGAACTTGCTTCTCGTTAATTCACGCCCTTAATCTTTAAGGGGGATAATTTCTTATCCCCCTCTAATAATATTTTGTTTACGTGTCAATCATCCACTTCCCGATCCCTCATAACTCTCATATCCGTGCCCGTGCACGTGCCTGTGCCCGATTTATTAATTGAATTCCTTATTTTCTTTTTTTGTTATGAATATAATTAAATTAATTCGGGCACGGGCACGGGCACAGGCACGAAAGTGACAGTTACTGAGGGATCGGGAAGTTAGTAAATTAAAAGTGCGGTTTATTGTTGAAAACTGTATAATTGGAATATGAAAAAAAAATACACAATCACAGAAATCCTCTGGGATCTTTGGTGCTGCATTTCGATGGTGGGCATCTGGCCGCGCTTTATTGAGCCTAATCTGATTTGGCATAGTAAGCTTGACCTAGAAACATCAAATGGTGCTTTAGATGGCTTTAAAATTGTTCAGTTTACCGATCTTCATTTTAGCTCTGAAATGAGTGACCGATTTTTAGATAAACTTAAAAAAAATATTTTAAAAAATTCACCCGATCTGATTGTTTTTACAGGCGACTTCATCTGCTTTTCAAATCTTGAGGAAGAAAACAGATTAAAAAAATTTCTAGATAGTTTACACGCACCTTTTGGCTGTTTTGCAATATTTGGCAATCATGACTACCAAGATTTTGTTTCGGTCAATTCAAAAGGTGAATATGATGTTGTAAAAACAAAAGCTTCCACCCTTGCAAGAGGTTTCAAACGTCTTTTTTCAAAGTCAATTCCATTAAAGGGAATCAGAAGTGTGTCTGCTGAAAATACAAACTTTCATGAGAAACTTGGGATTTTATTAAAAGAAACACCATTCCAACTGCTTCATAATGAAACATCAAGTTTAGATATCGGACTCAATCTTTGTGGCCTTGGGGAATATAGTGTTGGAAAATGTCTTCCCGAAAAAGCTTATGAAAAAATAAACCATCAATTTCCAACAATTGTTTTGACCCATAATCCTGACAGTGTGAAGTTATTAAACAATTACCCCGCAGATCTTGTTTTAAGCGGTCATACCCATGGCGGACAAGTGAATCTTCCGGGGTTTAGAAAAAAATTTATTACCATGGAAAATAATCGCTTGGTTCGTGGATTAGTAAATTTTAGTGGAAAAAAAATTTATATCAATAGGGGCATTGGTAGTGTGATGAAATTTCGCTGGTTTGCAGTGCCTGAAATTTTAACAGTGACTTTTAAACGGGAAAGGAAATCGAATGAAAGCAGTTAGTGTCATATTACTTGCCGGTGGAAAAGGCAGCAGAATGAATTCCACAATTCCTAAACAATATTTGAAGTTAAAAGATAAACCGATCGTTAACTATAGCTATGAGAGGCTTTTAACCTTACCTAATTTAAAGGAAATGATTGTCGTTTGCGAAGATCAATACCACTCTTTTTTTGAAGTTCCGACCCATATCCCCTTGAAGTTTGCACTCCCCGGTAAAAGAAGGCAAGATTCGGTTTATAATGGTTTGCATAAAGTTTCATCCGATACAAACCTTGTTTGCATTCATGATGGTGCAAGACCTTTCTTGAATAAAACATTTGTATTGGAAGCCATTCATCAAGCATCCATCCATGGAGCCTCTTCACTTGCTGTTCCTTTAAAAAATACGGTCAAGGAAGTCAACGCCGATGGCTTTGTCTTGCAAACATTGGATCGCACGAAACTTTTTGAAATACAAACCCCCCAAGTCATTGAATACGAACTACTTAAAAGAGCGTTCTTATACAATCATAACAATAATAATATCGATGTTACCGATGATACTAGCCTTGTGGAACATCTTAATGAACCGGTTAAGCTTGTTTTAAGCTCTTATCAAAACATAAAAATCACAACGGCTGAAGATTTAAACTTAGCTGAAAAGATTTTGGATAGTTTTTAATGGACAATTTGCATACTTACAAAATGACAATCAGCTACGATGGAACACGCTACGCCGGTTGGCAATTTCAATTAAATGGCCTTTCCATTCAAGCAGTCATCCAAAACACACTTGAGATGATTTTGAATGAGAAAATAACCATTCATGGCTCAGGAAGAACAGATACCGGTGTTCATGCAATTGGTCAAATTGCCCATTTTAAACATCATCAGATTCTTGATAAAAAACGTTTTCTATATTCAATGAACTCTCTATTACCGGAAGACGTTCGCATCAAAGACATTGAAGAGGTCTCTTCGGATTTTCATGCGCGTTTTAAAACCAAAGGCAAAATTTACCACTATCACATCCATCTAGATCCTGTCTTTTGTCCGTTTACCGTTAAATATCGCTGGCATTTGCATCATGCTGTGGATCTTGTAAAAATTAAAAAAGCTGCAGAATATTTTATTGGGACGCACGATTTTACCTCCTTTGCTAATAAGTCAAATTTTGGATCCGCCGCAAAAGATGCTGTGCGTACCATTAAAAGAATCGATCTTGTCATGCAGGATGGGGGCTTTAGGCTTGAATTTGAAGGGGATGGGTTCCTTTATAAAATGGTGCGCAATTTAACAGGCTTCCTCGTCGATATAGGGCGTGGTAAAAGACAATATGAAGATATTGCTGCACTACTTGCCGAAAAAGATAGGCGAAAACTTAGCAAGACAGCTCCCCCGCAAGGCCTCTTCCTCATGCAAGTCCACTATTGATTTTTAGAATATGATTACAGAGAAGACCTCTCTAGGAATTCACAAACTCTTAGATTTTTTAACGCAAAGACGCAAAGGCGCAAAGAATGAAATAAGTCTTTATGCACTCATAAAGTTTTTTTCTTTGCCCCTTTGCGCCTTTGCGTTAAAAAATCACAACCTCAATAAATCGAATTGTTCCTTCGCGACCTCGCGTTTAAAAACCTTTCCAAATCACAACGAGCTATCGGTGATGGCGTTGAAGGAAGGGAAATGCTTGACTCCCTTTTCAATAAATGAAGGGATTTCAGGGTATTTGGCTGTACAAATGAGTACAGGTGTTGCCCGAGTGCCAAGTAAAGCCGTTAAACCCCTTGGAGTATCTTCAAAACCGATAATTGAATCAATATTTTCACCAAATAAAGAAATAGCTTTTAAATAGCATTCAGAATTAGGTTTTGGGTGCGTATAATCACGTCTTGTAATCCAATGAGGAATCGTATGCAATATAGGATTATTATCACGAGCCGCCTCAATTAACTCCAAAGGTGAATGTGTGACAACAACCCTCTGGATATTAGCCTTCTCGAGTGCTTCTAAAAGCTCTTTAACACCCGGCATGAGGACAGCTTTACCCTGTTTTAGCAAATCGACAATAATATTTTTCTTTTCAAGGTAAAGAACATCCCAGGAAGGCTCTTTTTTGTGCAATTCAGGAAATTTTTCATAAAGCTCCCGTCCTAATATGTCTGCACTATAATGGGCTGATTGGCAATAACGTTCAAATGACCAATCAAGGTTGAATCCCCGATTGGAACACATGATCTTATAGGCTTGAAAATGCAATTCTTCAGTATTGACGAGCAGTCCATCAAAATCAAATAAAAAAAGTTTAAACTTATTAATCCAACGCATATTGCTTTTTAATCCCACTTTTATCAAACTCTTAAAATATGTACACTTTACTTAAAATTATTTTTCTACTTCTTTTGTCAGGATGCTCCTCATCAAGTGATGAACATCATCGACAACCAAATCAAAAGGCTGAATTCATCTACCGGGTTCATAACGAACATCATTTCCCAATCGAAATTCCAAAACTACAAAAGCAAACCCCTTATTCTTGGGAAAGAGGTATGAATGGCAATTTCCCAAGAATCACCAAGGAATATTTTCGATGCAAAGGAAGCAGCCTAAATCCTGTCAGAAGCCATTTAGCAAAAGATTCGCTTGAACGTTTCTACGATTGCGGCGGTTCATCAAAACATTCCTTACCTTTAAGGGACGGCAAAGAATTTATCTACCCTATTTTAATCGATCTCTTAAATTATATCCAAACGAAAACAGAAAAACGTGTGGTTATTACCTGCGGTCATAGATGTCCTGAACACAACTCCTATTCGGACCCTTCAATTTCCAATCAATATTCAAAACATATGATCGGGGCGGAAGTTTCATTTTATGTGCAAGGGATGGAAGAGTTATCTGAAAAAATCATTCAACTTTGCCAAGATTTTTATAAATCCAACCCCGATTACTCAAATAAAAAAGAGTATACAGAATTTAAAGTTTACGAGAAAGAGGATACCAACGTTTCTACGCCACCTGTTTATAACAAAGAAATTTATGTTAAGTTGTATAACAAAAAGGAAGGCCGCGACTTTGACAATCGCCACCCCTACCCTTACATCAGTATACAAGTGCGTCATGACAGGGAAAAAGATGAACGCGTCGTCTACTCATGGAAAGAGGCCAATCAGAATTATTTACGCAAATAAGGCTTGCAAAAATCTTCAATTTATTCTATATTTGCCTTTTCTCATCTTAAGCCGATGTGGCGAAATGGTAGACGCGGTAGACTCAAAATCTACTTTGGGCAACCAAGTGCTGGTTCGAGTCCGGTCATCGGCAATTTACCGAATGTTTCTTCATGATTCATTCGGTTTTTTTTTTTGCAAAATACAATTTAAAGAGACAAGTATGTTTAAATGGCATCATGAATATTCTGTCGAGGTAGATGCGTCCCTTTCCTTAATTTTAAATTTTTTGAATGACTATAATAATTTCCCAAAATGGGTAGATCAGTTTGACTCTTTCTCTGTTAAAAAAATTGAAGGGAATACAACGATCTTAAGAGCAAAAGTTAAAAACAAAAACGCTTATGTAGCGGTATTGTTTACGGAAATTGAACCACAAAAAAAATATCAAATGCTATGTAAAGTACCTTTCTTCACTCAAACAAGTACTCTTCATTATCAAATAATATCTCCTACAAAAACCAAAATAACAGTTAATACCAGTGTAAGTAGTTTTTTGACCCCTTTTTTCAAATCAATTTTTTTAAAAAATGTTGAAACTCAATATCCTAAAATGCTTAAAGCATTATTAAATTTTATTTCGAATCATTGACTTTTTTTTAAGCTATTTGCCTAAATTTTAAGCACTTTTCAAAAAAAACCTTAAACTCATCTCTAGAGCCTTCGTTTTTTAAGATATTCAGTTAGAAGAATCTAAGTAGTGCAAATTTAACCTTACCAACTATTATTTCTCGAAAAACAGATTATACTTTTAAATTTTCGAGCAATTTCGTCCAAAAAAATTATAAATACACCTCTACTTTATGAGAAGTTTCCATTACTAGAAGTAAATGCATGGACAATTTCCAGGGCAGTCAATTTATCAGAATTATCAAGCTCAAGATCCCAATCAAAGGTTGCTCTTGACGCATTTTCATTAATCTTTTTTAATAATTTTTCAGAAACATGTATGTGAGCATTTTGATCTCTACTTTTGACTCTTTCATAACATATTTCCAACGGTGCATAAATCCTTATCAGCTTGACGTTAAACTTAACCCGAAGCCTGGCAAGTACATTATGCAGATATGGGTGTGCCCCAGTTGATTCAAAACTGACAGCATTATGGGTTTTTAAAATTTCATCTATAGCAGCTTCTTCCTGATGAAAGCCTTCCTGGATAAGTTTTTCACCTTTCAGTTTTGATTTTGGGATATTCGATAGCCCTAATTTTTCTACAGATAAAAATTTCAGACCGATCTCTTTTTCCAGCAAAGACCCGATATAGGTTTTGCCGCTACCTTTTGGCCCAATAAGAACATATACTGTTTTTAACATATCCATTTTCCATGCTTGTAAGAGTTCTGTAACGGAACTTTCATAATACAATCATTGACTGTTTTATGCCTACCTCCTTGAAAATTTATAATAATCTTTCTTTGCCAACTTTCACAATTTTTTGGGCAACCCTCATCTACTTGCAAAAAAAACTCTTATCAAAATGTTACCTTTGAAGATGGAAATGCTTTTTTATATTGGCCTTAAAAGACGAAGTTGCGCATTCTTTAAAAAATGATAGAGTAATTGTCTATTGGTTGGCAACTATACTGAACATTTCGAATGATTTATTTTTTAATATGGGGCTTTATGAACTCTCTTGAACAATCTTGTAAAAATTCATTTTTACCTATTCCAACACAAACTTCAAATGATAGTTTAATTTATCGTATAACTAAACTTATACACACACTCTTGCCAAAAAGTCTCTTTTGTTGGATTTCTCGTTGTTCCATACAAATTTCATTTATTTTTCTGCCTCTTAGCCGTCCTTATTGGACAAAAATCTCTGACGAAATTTATTTGGGCGCCATTCCATTAAAAAATTGGAATCAGCATCAAAAAATTTACGAATTGGGTGTAAAATCAGTACTCTCGATTAATGAGGATTATGAATTTCAACCCCTCCCTTTCTCCTCTCCTGTTCAAACAAATGATTGGGAAGAAAAAAATATTTGTCATTTAAAAATTTCCAGTCCCGACCTTGAGCCAATAAACCTCAATTCATTAGCAAAAGCCGTAAACTTCGTTGCAGAACAGAGCCTTCTCGGACCTGTTTACATCCATTGTACCGGAGGAAGGGGCAGGAGCGTGAGCGTAGCAATTGCAGCATTTTCTAAACTAAAAAATCTCTCTATAGAAGAATCTATCGACCACGTGAAACAATGTCGTCCACAAACGATTATTAGCCAGTTACAATTACAAGCCATTACTTCCTGGCATCATAAATCAATCAGCCATCAAACCTTTAAATATGCTTAAATCTTTTTTAAGATTTTATTATTTTTACAGAAATCATTTTGAAATCAGTTCCAGCATCATTACAGTCGAAATAGGGTTATCAAAAATTTGGAAAGAAAACTGTAATCGAGCTTAACTTGTTCATTTTCCTCATTGTAACTAAATCGATAGTGGTTCAAGAAACTTTTAAGTTTTTGTCTGGCGTAAAAGTGTCAGTTTTGTCATAATGCCTCTTAATCACGAACCAAGAGCCTCTCATGCCTCAATATATTTTTTCAAAATTGATTGCTTTTATCGGTATTCTTGTAGCTTTCGTGTCGCCCTTCTCGGTGCAACCCCTCAATTCATTGGAGACACAAAGTATGGAATTTATTGCGCATAAGCAAATTGGATCCGGAAAAGAAAAAGTACTTGTTATGCATCATTGGATGGGTGATTCAACAAGTTATGACTCTATGATTCCTTATCTTAATACTAATGACTACACCTACGTCTTCGTAGACTTGCGTGGCTATGGTCGTTCTAAAGAAATAAGAGGGGCATATTCAGCAGAAGAATCAAGTAAAGATGCTATCAAGCTCATTGAATCCCTAGGTTGGAACAAATTTCATCTGATTGGACACTCTATGTCTGGAATGATTGTTCAAAAAATTGCCGTAGACAATCCATCCAGAGTTAAAAGCGTTGTGGCGATAACACCTGTACCTGCTTGTGGATCCCCTGTACCTAAAGAAATGGTGGAGTTTTTTGAAAGTGCTGCTCTAAGTAATGACGAAGCGGCTATGGAATGCGTCAATTCATTGACCAGCAATCGTTATACCAAGGCGTTTGCCAAAAAAATGGTTATGGAAAATCGTAAATGGTCTACAAGTGAAGCTCGACTTGGTTACATGAAAATGTTTTTTTATACTGACTTTTCCGCCGCAGTTAAAGGTTTGCAGACACCCATCTTAGTTTTGATTGGTGAGCATGACTTTGAGGGAAGTGAAACATTTATGCGTAGTACATTTTTAGAGTGGTACCCAAATGCTAATTTAGAATGTTGTAAAGCCTCTGGCCATTATCCTATGATAGAAACTCCAATTGCCCTTGTTACTTCAATTGAAAAGTTTTTATCTACTAACTCTGACACCTCCGAATAAAAAAACTTTAACTTTTTTAAAAACTAAGATCAGTTAAGGGCAAATTATACCGAATGTTTTCACGATCATTCGGTTTTTTTTATTGAAATCTGCCTAATTAAGACTTGATAAAAGTTTTACATTTACCTATATTTTAAGGGGATTGTTTTAAAAGCCTGTACATCCTTTCACTTTGAAAAGGATGTACAGGCTGCTTTTTTAGATTTTTTTTTGTTCAAGTTTAACGGCATTGTTTTTTTTCGACATTTTTTTTGCGCTCTTGTAACATGGATGATCCATTTCTTTAGCAATTTCAACGATTTTTGTAAGCGTTGCCTCTCGCTGATTGGTACTGATCTTTGCTCCTTTTTTGACACCGGTTTTTAAATTGATCTCTTCACTCAAACCTATAAAATGTTTCTTTTGTCGTGTTAATAAAGTCGAATGGCAAAGATTCT
>JBBSJT010000069.1:0-12458 GCA_038257035.1 Chlamydiia bacterium | reverse complement strand
CATCTAACATCTGACTATACAGACTACTTGAATGTAAAGAGATTAAGATTGCTTTGTAGCGTAGGTTTTAACCTGCGCATGTTCAACGGGTTTTAACCCGTTGGTTCTGTTTTATTTTACTTGCAGGTTGAAACCTGCAAAAACATGCGCAGGTTAAAACCTACGCTACAAAAAATTAAAAATTTTTAAAATTGAGGTAGACCGTGTATATATACTGGTGCTACTTGAAAGTAAAAACTTCTGATGTTCAAGTTTACCGCTAAGAATGACTTTTTTAACGCAAAGGCGCAAAGACGCAAAGATTAAAAGACCCTTGAAGCATGCGAAGAGTTCTTTTTATTCTTTGCGTCTTTGCGTCTTTGCGCCTTTGCGTTAAAAAAAAGGTAAAAAAAAGTTCATATTTTCATTTTCAAGTAGAACCAGTATATATTCTCTTCTTCTCTCTGTCTTTCTCTGTGGTCTTGGTGTTAAAAAAAACGTGAGGGTGCTCAACGTTAATTGTTGGGGCAGCAGGGGCCATCATATGGCGGGACACAGCGAATGATGCAATCATCGTAATAGCAAAAATCAAGACCGCTGCAGTCATTCCAATAGCAGCAAACATTACGACGCAAGAAGTTGTGATAATAATACAAGTCCCGAAAAATATAGTGATTAATGCAAATCTGATCGACACAAATATCCTTGCACTTTCCATCAATTAGCTCTTTTTTTTTGGCATTGACACAAGGCTTTCCGATCTTAAATTTAAAATGACGAGGTGAAATGCAGCTAACGACATATTTTGGCTGTACAATTAATTTGACAGCCTTACAGCAATCATGTTTAGGGTGGCATTTCCAAAATAGAGTTGAGATTAATTGCCCGCAAGGTGCTATTGGAATGTTGGATGTCCCAAAAACCTGTCGATTGACAGCTACGGCACCATAATCTTTAAATTTTTTCAAAAAGACATTTAAAGGAAAACAACTTTTGAGGAAAAGAAATTCATTACAATCAAGAAAAGCGCACCATCTGACTTTGCCTCTAATGTTTTCAATGCAATTCATGTAGGCTGAGCAGCGCATCTCATCAAAACCTTTGCAGTCGCAATAATTACAGGGCCATGGAATGATTCTTACAATGCCTGAACAAACTAGATCCTCAAGATTCCATAGCCTTTGATCACAACTAAAGTTGTCATACAGATAAAATCGCTGTACGCCTTGTGCCATATGGAATAGGACCCATTCCCGCAAATATGGCCCCTCATCTTTAAATACAGCACAAACGGCAACATCACATTCATATCCTGCAGATAGGTTTGATGAGGCGAAAAAAATCAGGCAGAACAATATTTTTTTTATAAAATTCATTAATTTAAGTCCGGCTGTAACTTTGCATTTTTGAATCAATTTCTTCTAACTCATTCTTAGCTTGAAAGAGCAATTGCTTTTGCTTTTCAATTAACTGCGGAGGTGCTCTTTTGACAAAATCTTCGTTTTCAAGTTGCATCCTTACCTTTTCAAAAGACAATGTCACACGCTCTTTTTCTTTTCCAAGACGCAAAAGCTCCTGTTTCATTAATTCCTCGGGAATAGGAATTAAAATTTTTAAGGAGTTAAGCATGGCCGATGAGGCAATCGACAAGTTTGGCTCCGAAGTATGCATTTCCATAATATTAATTCGCACAAGTGCTGAAACAATGGAAAGATGATTTTTCAAAGTTATAAAATCAGGATCATCATCATTTCCGACAATATGCAGATCACTTGTAGCAACAGGCGGCAGTTTCATCTCGCCCCTAATATTACGTATCAAATAAACCAATTGGCGCACAAGCTCAAAATCTTGGTTTGTTTTTTCTTTTCCCTCATCTTGTATGACTTTAGGATAAGGCGAAACGATACAAGCTTTAGACTGGAGCGCTAATACAGCTTCTTTTGTGTAAAGATCAGCTGTATTATTTTGCTCTACATTATCAAGACGCTCTTTTAAAAGCTGAAATAACTCTTCCGTAATAAAAGGAACAAAAGGATGAAGCAGCCTTAAAGATTGTAAAAGAACAATGGCAAGAAGTTTTTGTTTATTTTTGCGGTTTTTTTCATTACCCGATTTTCCAAATAGTACAGGTTTTGCAATTTCTAAATAATAGGCACAAAATTCATCCCAAAAAAATTGACAAGCCGCATTGGAAGCTGCATCAAAAGCGTAGATTTCAAGTTTCTTGTTAACATCTTCAATTGTTTGATTTAGGCGTGAAAGAATCCACTTATCTTCCAGCATTAATTCTTGGGGTTCAAGTCCTTCTTGAAATTCTTCCGATGTTAATGCAGATAAATTTTGGGTTTCATTACCATCTAAATGCATGAAAATAAATCTTGCGGCATTCCACATTTTGTTAGCAAAATTTTTGAATTCTTCAAAGCGCCTGCGATCAAGATCGATCTCCCGTGACTCTGTTGGACTTGAACAAAGTGCCATTCTCATGGCATCAGTGCCATACTGTTCGATAATTTCGATAGGGTCGATCACATTTCCTTTGGATTTTGACATCTTTTCCCACTTGGATACCACATCTTTTGGTACAGCCTTTCCAAGATCATATTCGACTCTTTCTTTGTCAGAAACATACGTGATGCCACCGTTTGGATTATTTCTCCAATAAGATTTTCCATAAATCAACCCATGTAAAACAACTTCAGGAAATGGCACCTCATTCATTGCATATTCACCCATCATGATCATCCGTGCAACCCAGAAAAATAAAATGTCATTACCAGTAACTAGCACCGCATTCGGGTAAAACTTTTCAAGTTCCGCAGTTTTTTCAGGCCAACCAAGTGTTGCAAAAGGCCAAAGAGCTGACGAAAACCATGTGTCTAAAACATCTTCATCTTGACGCCATTCATTTGGGGCATTTTTAACAATTTCAGGCACGCCTTCCCCATCATGGCAAATTGTAATTTCAGGGTTTTCTACATTGTACCAAATCGGGATTCGATGTCCCCACCAAAGTTGACGGCTGATGCACCAATCACGCAAGTTATTGATCCAGTGAAAATAACTATTTTCCCAACTTTTTGGGGCAAAAGTCGTTTTACCGGATTCAACAGCATTTTTTAATGGATCTGCAAAAGAGCTCATCTTTACAAACCATTGCTTGGACATGTAGGGCTGAATGACCGCTTTTGATCGGTAGGAAATGCCCACACGGTTCATGTGAGGCTCAATTTTATCGACCAGTTTCAAATCTTGCATCTCTTTAACTACGGCAATTCTTGCTTCTTCCATGGTTAAGCTCGCAAATTTATAACCATTTTCATTGATTTTCCCATTTGGAGTCATGATATTGATAAATTCAAGCTTATGTGTAAGACCCATTTGATAATCATTCGGATCGTGCGCAGGAGTAACCTTGACCATTCCTGTACCAAATTCAGGATCCACAAGATAATCTGAAATAATTGGAATTTCTCGATCTGTTAATGGCAGTTTTACCATTTTCCCAATAAGGTGGATGTAGCGTTTATCTTTTGGATTAACGGCAATAGCAGTATCTCCAAGCATAGTTTCAGGGCGTGTTGTTGCAATGTGAACAAAACCCGTTCCATCACTCAAAGGATATTTAAAATGCCAAAGAAACGATTGATTCTCTTCATATTCCACTTCATCATCGGCAAGGGCAGTTTCCGTAACAGGATCCCAGTTGACAAGGTAGTCTCCACGATAAATAAGTCCATCATCGTAGAGTTTTTTAAACATTTTACGAACGGCGGCATTATTACCTTCATCCATCGTAAAGCGCTTTCTTGACCAATCGCAAGAAGAACCTATGCGTTTTAATTGGCTTAAAATTAGATTTTCATTTTTTTCTTTCCAATCCCAAACATGCGCTAAAAACTCTTCTCTTGTAAAATCGTGACGTTTTTTCCCCATTGTCTTCATTAGGTGTCTTTCAACAACAGTTTGGGTGGCAATCCCTGCATGGTCTGTGCCAGGAATCCATAAGGTTTCAAAGCCACTCATCCTTTTCCATCGGATAAGCACATCTTGCAATGTGTTAACGAGGGCATGGCCCATATGAAGAACGCCCGTTACGTTTGGAGGTGGAATGACGATGCAGAAGGCAGGCTTTGAAGAGGCGGGATCTGCCTTAAAAAATAAGTTCTTTTCCCAAAATTCATACCATTTTGAATCGATGATGTTAGCTTCGTATGCTTTTGCAAGTTCTTTCATTTTGTCCGTATTTTTGTCTTTGTTAAATTTTGATAGTAGCAAAACAGGCTTATTTTCTAAAGGCTTTGTTAACCTTTTTACCACGAAGAAGAAAGGGATTTTTTTAATAGACGTTTTTGTTGGATCTTTTTACCGCGAAGAGCGCGAAGAAGCGCAGCTTGCGCTGCGGGAAGAAACGCGAAGAAGCGCGCTATCGCGCGAGGAAGAAGAGCAGCAAGAAGATAACTTAAATTAATCATAGTGGTCTATCCTCTTTGCAAATTGCATAGAAGATAATTTTAAAAATTTGTTTTATTAAAAACAATTTTTAAAAAAGACATAATAGTAATAGCATTTTTTAATACCTTCCTTTCGCGCGATAGCGCGCTTCTTCGCGTTTCTTCCCGCGCTTTAGCGCGCTTCTTCGCGCTCTTCGCGGTAAAAAAATCCTACAAAGACTTTAAAAATTTTTCTAATATTAACTTTGTCTTTAAGGACTCTTAATATTGTAATGTTATAATTAGATTTATAAATAATAAAATGGAGTTAGTAATGAGTTCTTTATCTGTTAATAAATCTAGGTTAAACGAAGAAGTATTTTATATGGATTGGGACGATGCACCTCTTTTGCCACCTACTAAATTTAAGCTTTTTACAAGCGCTGTTGTCAGAGAACTTTCCAGTGTGACGGCCGAAGTTATAACTCTTTACAGAAAAATTGCAGGTATTGGCGACACGGTTATTAATGGTGCTGTCAAAACTGCAAAAGCAACGGAAGCCTTTTGGTCAAATATCAAAGAGTTAGACACTAAGGAAATTACAGATGCAGTTAAAAATTTGAGCCTTATAGGAAAAGTTACCTCTGCAATGATTGGCCCGATTGCTGTTTACGAATTCATAAAAGCCTGGGAAAAAATCTTAACTAATCCTGAAATGAACGATAAAATCGATGGTTTTATTGAAATGATCTTATCGGTTGGAAAAGGGGTGAAATCTGCTGTAGCAAACGCCGAGTTACTTGAGTTAATGGGTAAAATTGGGAAGGATTCGCTCGATTGGATTTTCGCTGCAACAATCTTAAGGTGTGCGTTATCTGTGGCATCGTTAGCAGCTGCCGGTAAAGGAATTTATGAAACAAACGCTCTTCTAAATGAAATCGAAGAGCTCGAAGCAAATTTAGGAGCTAAAAATTATAAAGCCTTGATTACATCATTATTGGCAAAACAGGGTATCCAAAAACATATACCTGAAATCAATGAACAAACGATCGGCAAAGTTGAGCGAATTTTTGAGAATAATAAAGCAGATTTCGGAATAGGACATCAAATAGCGCAAAGAAATTTAGAGGACGTGTACAAAACGTTGAAAAATAGAGTGCACAGCAAAATAACCAATCACGCGCTTTCCATAGTTTCTGACAGTGTCAATCTAATCGGAACAAGCGTGTTACTTTTTACACCTTATACCCCTGTAGCAAATGGACTAATGGCAGCAGGAGCAATTGTTTCGATCGGTAAATATTTATACAACGAGAGTAAATCAGAAGATTTAAAGGAAAAATTGAACCGTTATTCACAGGTTCCTGCTGCTAAAGTAGAACCGGATTATGAACATGATGAAGATGGAATTATTTATTAGTTAGAACGAGGAGTGTCAAATGAGTGATGTTAATAGAATAGCCAATTTAGATTTGATGAATGGATGGGAAATCGTAGAGGTTCAATTAGCTGCGGCTGAAAAAGACTTAAGTGTTTCTTCAAAAATTTCTGATGTGGCAACGCAAGTTTTCAAAGCTATCGGCAACTTCGCAGGTTCTATTATAAATCCAGTTGCATCAGTTGTTAATAAAATAGCACCTTATATGGACCCTGTTAGTAATAGTGTTAAACTGATGATTTTGACTTCTTCAATTCATACGAGTTTAGCTCCAAAAGGCACAGGTTCACCATTTGACATTTATCAATGGATCAATTTAACTTTTCAATCATTAGGTAAATCATCCGATGTATTAATTGATATTGTTGAAAAAGTAAAAAACACCTTTGAATCTGTAATGAAAACAGTCACGGATTATAAAGTTGTAGAAAGTCTTGGTGTTGCAGGTAAATTTATTGGGGGCGCAGTGGGACTGCTTTCCATTTACTCGATGTTCAAAGGTTATGAAAGAATTTTATATAAAGATGGGCTTTCAAAAAAAATTGATGGCGCAATAACAGTTGTAGAGTCTTTGGGAGGTTTAACCGAAGCTGCATCTTCTACACTTAAAGGCGTAAATGGATTATCTCAAGTTTTTGAGGGAGTACAAAAGATAGCTATTGCAGCAAAAGATATTCTAACAGCTACTAATCTTCTTTCCATTTTTGCTCTAGTTTTATCAGGTGTTGCTATTGTTCGAAGCACAAAGGGTTGCGCTGAAAGCGCTGTTTTCTTAAAGAATGTAAAAGAGCTAAAAACCGAAGATAAAACTTATGTTGTAGCTTTAATTGACTTAATTGGAATGAAGGGAATAAAAAAACATACTTCTCTTAAAAAAGCTGAGTTGTTTAATCGTATTGATCACCGCTTTAAATTATCAAAAGGTACAGAACAAGAAAAAGTTGCTCAAGAAATTTTTGAGGCGATCATTGGAAGAGTTCAAACAAAAATGGTATCTGATGGGCTTGACATAGCAGCGGCGAGTTTATCAATAATTGGAAGTAGCATTACTCTTGCAGCACCGGTAACCCCTGTAGGGCTTGCATTTCTTGCAGGGGCATGCTTGACCAATATTGGTAAATTTGCCTATAATTTCTTCAAGAACCAAGCTTTTGAAGAAATTTTACCACCTGTAAAAACTGTATAATAAGGGGATTATAATGCTGAATGAAATCGGAGCATCGTTTCCTGTAGAAATATTTAATCATATTTTAGAGCATGTGCAAGGTAAGGATTTAATTGCCAATGCATGTGTAAATAAGCAATTTGAAACATTGACGAACCTCTATGCCAATAATAACTTGCCTAAAGGTGTTTTTGGTAAAGCCTCATGGCTAAAATATAAAGGTGATCCTGGCGATGTTCCAAATTTACCATTAAAAATGTACGTTAAATTTGATCCTGCAGTAAATATGCTGACTCTTATTCCTGAAGGATTAAACAAAGTTCCCCTTGACTTAGCAAGTTTTGATAAATTTGTAAGTGATTATAAAAATGGAAAAGAAGCTTTTGAAAGTAATTATGTGCATCCCCTAGTAAATATTAAGGTTAATGACATAGCCGGTAAAGCTCATTGGGTTCTTTTAAATAGGAATTTGACTGAAGAAACGAGGAACAAGGAATTTCCAATCGTGCAAGAAATGGTGAAAAACAAAGGCTATGAAATGATTCATTTAATAGATGCTGTTGTCAGTACTTTAATGAATAATTTGGAAGAAAGCCCTATATATGACCCATATTCTCGCTCATCCTATTTGCTTGTTAAGGAAACCGATGATGAAGGCGATGCTATTATCGTAACGATGGGCAATACCAAATTTGTAATAGACGTTGTCGATCCAGGCTTTTCAAATGATACTATTGGCGCCGCCTTTTCCCTTTCCAGCAAAAACGATGGTTGATATTTTTATTATTTATTTTGTTCCCAGGGCAACGCCCTGGTTTACATGAAGGCTTCTTTTAGTTGAAAACGTTAGGAATGTGGGGACGGTTTTCGCATAATTGCGTTACTTTTAATCTCATCAAAAAACTCTATCTCTAAATCCGTTGATTAAAAGTTATGAAATTGTGCGAGAACTGTCCCATAAGGCTTACCCCCAAAAGAGGCTGCCTTAGTTTTTAAAAATTCATTGCAATTAATAGTTTACTTTGTTATGTTAATTAAAAACAAAAGGATTTAATCGATGATTAGTGGAATAAAAGAATACATTCAAAATATTTATAATGATTTTTCATTATTATCTAAATCAGATAAAGCTAAAGTCATTGTCAAAACAGCGTTTGTCGCTACTTCTGTTGGTTTAATAAGCGGGCTAGGTTTAAGCGGATTTACTTCAGTTGGAATAGGGCTTTTAGTCGGTGGTCAAGTATTTAAATTGCTTCTCGACTCATCTACCGATACAAGAAAGCGTGAAATTGAAGAAATGATTCAACGTGGTGTTATAAATCAAATTCAGCAAGGATTTATAAATTCCAATAATCCTGGAATAGTCAAAATGGCAGCAAATTTAAACATCTAAGTTATTCTGTACACCTCTTCCCCGGGGCAAACAATTAATTAATCCTTATTCTATATACTAAATTAACAAATACTTTCGATTGTTGACAAACAAATGGATTTATGTTAACTTATATCTTGTTAATTGTTTTTTTAAATTAAAAAGGAGTTTATTTATGAATAATCTTTACAATAACAATATGCCTATTCAAGGGCCGATGGTTGTAAACGTTGGAAATCCTCAACATTATGGTGCGCCACGAATTGTCAACCGTTGGCTTGCTGCTAATCAGGGTCCATTAGATGCTTTTGCAAATATAGCTTTGGGTTTTCAAGACATGAACGCAGGTAATGATCATAATCAAAGGCCGGGAGTCTAGTGGGAATCTTTGAGGAAATAAAATTTTCAAATTTTCCTTTCTATAATTCCTATAATTCTCCAAAATGATCAGATTACAATTGGTTGCTTAAGCTAAATTTTTGGAGAATTATAATGACCTCGCAAAAGAAAATGGGATTTTGGAATGTAACTTCACTTGTGGCCGGCAGTCAAATCGGGACGGGAATCTTTTTACTTCCGGCAAGCATGGCCCTCTTTGGGGCTGCAGGCCTCAGCAGCTGGCTTATTACAGCTTTCGGCGCTATGCTCCTTGCCATGGTCTTTGCCAATCTTTCTGCAAAAATTCCAAAAACAGGTGGTCCTCACACCTTTATCGAATATTCATTTGGTAAAACTTTAGGTTTCTTTTCTGCCTGGACTTATTGGGTTATCTCCTGGATGAGCACTCCTATGGTTGTTATTTCCATTGTCAGTTACTTAAGCCCCATTTTTGGCACATTGCATCCATTTTCAAATCTTATGCTTGAAATTACGATTCTTTTATCGATTACAAGTTTAAATTTATCTGGAGTATCATCGGCAGGGCGAGTTGATTTTTTCTTTTCAATTCTTAAATTACTTCCGCTATTTCTTGTACCTTTTGCCGGTTTATTCTTCTTTAACATATCTCATTTTGAGCCGTTCAATCCAACGACGGATTCTACCCTAACTGTGTTAAATTCTGCAGCCTTGCTCACTTTATGGGGTTTTATTGGGGTGGAATCAGCGACGACAACTGCAGGATCTGTTGAAAATCCGCAAAAAACAATCCCCCGTGCAATTATTGTTGGCACTTTGATTGTTGCCCTCATCTACATTTTTAGCAGCACGGTGATCATGGGAGTTGTACCGCCGGAAAGTTTAGCCCTATCGAAAGCTCCTTTTGCTGATGCTGCCCAAATCATATTTGGTGGTAATTGGTATTTGGCAATCTCGATTGCTGCAGCTGTTGTGTGTATTGGCACTTTAAATGCCTGGGTCTTAACTAGCGGACAAATTGCATTAGGCGCTGCAACGGATGGTCACTTACCAAAGGTTTTTTGCGTTAAAAATAGGTTTGGTGCACCAAAATGGGGGTTAATTTTCTCATCGGTTGGAATGATTCCTGTTTTAATAGCAACCATGTACCAAGACCTCATTCAGCAAATCAATATGATTGTCGATGTTTCTGTTACAGCCTTTCTTTTCATCTATGTTTTATCTACCTTAAGTCATCTTAAAATTTGTATTGAGTCTCAAAATACCAAGGGCGTCTTTATTAGCCTATTCGCTCTTAGCTTTTGCGGATGGGCGCTTTATTCATCAGGCATTGTAATAGTTACTTTTGCCGCTCTTATCCCACTAACCGGCCTTCCGTTTTATTTATGGAACAGGCGAACTCAATTAATACCCGACGTTAGTCTTAAGTAAGATTTAAACAAACTCTTTCCTTAATAAACTAGGTTGTGTTATTTATTATTATTTAATATAATAAATGTATAGCTTACAGTTTTTTTAAGGGAGGAATTTATGGACCCAACTTCGAACAGACCAGTAAATCAACCTATCGAGCAACAGACCGCAAAAAAACCAAGTTTGCTTACCAGGACAAAGTCACTTGCCAATCTAAGTAATAAGACAGAAGTCCAGAAAGCAGAAGTCCAAAGAGAGGTGATCACCAAACCTCAAGAAGAAGCTGTAAAAACTAGGCCTACCCTTGGTACCTTTGGTAGACGTATCAGTACTCTTTCATTCAAATCAGAAATTAAACAAGAGGCAGCAGAAGTTAAACCAAATACCCAAATTAAACAAGAAACAGAGACTAAACAGCAAAACCCTCAGGTTACTGCTCCAAAAATCAATAAATTTGCCCATTTAAATCTTGGTATTAAAGTGCCAGTTGATCAACCAAAAATATCTGAACATAGTCTGATGCAAGCCCAAGCAGAAGCTCATGCGAAGTCGATGATGAAATTACCCACCTCTGGAATGGTAGATTTCGGCGCTTTAGGTGGACCTGTGGTCGAGGCAAGAAAAAATAAAGAGGAATTAAAAGAAGCCATAAAAGATACGAGTGGTAATATTGCAAAATTGGATGACAATCTCAATGGTTTTATTAGGAAAGAAGAATCATTTGATGCAAGAGAATATGCACCAAAGGATTTTAAAAGCAGTGGTTTGTCAACCTTGAAAGACATCAGTAGTGATATCGTTGCTGTTAAAAAACAAAAAGAGGAATTAGGTGCTTTCAAAGAGATTAAAAAACAATATTCTGAAATGCGTGAAACAATTAATAAATATGCAAACTCGGAAGCTAATTTAGACAAAGCTACAAAAAATTTTGAAAATGCCACAAAATCTTTCAACCTTGCTAAGGATGAGGGTAAAGTAGATCAAGGCCACAAAGATAATTATCAAAAGGCTTTAGAAAATTTAAATTCTGCTAAAAAATTATATAATGAGACCCCGGATAATTATGCTGAAATTAAAGAAGAATATAAAAATGACATTTCTCACCGAAATAATTTTATTAATAATCTCAGTACTTCACTCGACAGGAAACAAGCTGAATTAGAAAAATTATATAGTTACAAAGAACAACTCAACAAAATGTAAAAATAACCCTCCTTCTTTGTTTTTAAATGTCGGTTTTACAGATCCATATTTACCTAGTTTGATCTACCTGAGGCAGATTAGAAATCCCTTTTACAGCGCATCAATGTATTGCTTCTTTTCGAGGAGTTTGAAATAGTCCACTTTGGCACGATCGCCACGAATTAAGTAGAAAAGAATGAGCTGCTGATAAAGCTTTCTTCTTTCCCACATGAATGAACGCTTAAACCAATAACTATCCTCGCTAAGCTGTCCATTCAAATAATAAGTACCTAGCGCAAAAGTTCTTGGAAAAGAGACTTCCAACGCCCCCGAAAAGTGGATTTTTGCAATTTCTTTGCCTTCCATCATGTAGAGCCAGCATCCATATAGAAAATGCAGGGGAGTTGTTTCCTGGTTAAGAAGCTCCAAGGAATAGCTCTGAAGAATTTCATTAGCTTCTGTAAATTGCTGTTCCAAGATCAAAGATGCTATCAGAAAATAATTGATTTGCAACTGATCATCTTTTGTTAACACATAATTTTTTAAATCTTCACACACTTTTTTTATGAGCGGAAATTGTTCTAAAACTAAAGCACGGTCTAACAGAAAATGAACAAGACGCATTTCCTTTTTAGTTAAAGTTTTTGGAAAAATAAGAAAACATTTTTCAAAAATTGTTGCCAAATCATTCTTTCTTGAAGAAGCGGCCAATTTTAATAAATCAAAATCGTAAGTTGCCGAAATGACTTTTTCAAACTCTTCTATTTTTTGTTCTGCCAAAGATAAAGATCCAAGCTCGATCAAAGAAAAAAGAAGGTTCATGATTGTAACAAAACCCTCTATTTGCTCCTCGGATTTTTTTAAAAGTGCATCGAGGGTTTCAACAAGAACGTAAGGTTTTGCCAACCAAAAACTTAGACGGCACTCGAAATCTGCAATTTTAATTTTTGTAAGAGTTGCACATTCCGGGTCGTCTTCTAAAAAATTTAGAGGTTCCCAATTTTTTTTAAGGCTGACGAAAAGTTTTTTAGAATTTGAATTGGTAGTCATTAAGGGAAGAAACCTTAGAGCAAGAAGTGCAAAATTATAAGTGGCAAGCCTATTTGCCCTTGCGCT
>JBBSJT010000068.1:0-12970 GCA_038257035.1 Chlamydiia bacterium | reverse complement strand
TTGGAGGGGTATCGTGAGATTGGTAGACATGATATATGGATATGAATTGACTCATAAAATGATCTTAGGATTAAGGAATAATTCATGAGTCAAATAATGACAAAAAAAAGTCAAGAAAAAGATGTGTCCGACTGTAAGGACCTGGCTCCGCTTTTTGCTCAGCCCGACCTGGCGGGCTGTTTGTCCAAAAGTCCCATTTCATAGCGATCTATAAATGCTAATTTGAGTGCTGTGCCTTAGGCTAAAACGATTTGACTATATCCCAAAAAATTTCGTCCTTAAAACGAAATAATTAAATTGAAAATTTATCTAAATTTGATTAGTTTCTAATTCAAAAAAAAAGGAAAACTATGAAAAAATGGATCCACGCACCTTTACACCTTTTTAATGATACTGGAACATATATGGTAACCTCTTCAACATTACATCAAGAACATTTTTTTAAAGAAGATAATGATTTTGAAATCCTTCAAAATCTATTATTTGAACTTAGTGACAAATATGGTTGGAGATTAGAAGCTTGGGCGTTATTTTCAAATCATTATCATTTTATTGCACATTCATCAAATGATCCCATAACTTTAAAAAATCTGATTGCACATTTGCACTCTTCCTCAGCAAGACAATTAAATAAAGCTCACCAAACTGTAGGTAGAACTGTTTGGTATCAATACTGGGATACACATATATCTTATCAAGCTTCTTATCTTGCTCGATTGAACTACGTAATGCAAAATCCTGTAAAACATAAACTCGTGACATGTGCTAGTCAGTATCCTTGGTGTTCTGCTGGTTGGTTTGAAACGGCAGCTAGCTCTGCGCACTATAAAACTGTAATGTCCATGAAAACTGACTCTCTTTCTGTTTATGATGATTTTTGATTTTTTAAAGTAAAAGTTAGTTTTAGGAACTTTTAGACAAACAGCCCGCCATGTCGGGCTGAGCTCAAAGCGGAGCCAGGCCTCCGCACTCCAAATTAGCAAATTAGCGACCCCTACTGATAGGAACCTTAGGAGGATAGCGTTGTTTCTTAATTGACTTTTATTTGAAAATAGCGAATCATCGTCATCTAACTACTTAATAAAAGGTGAATAAAATGGAAAACAAACGCATTACTTCCAAACCCAAAAGTATCTTTAGTCTTATTTACCATACTTTTTCTCTGTATTTACGTTTGTTTCCTCAAATTTTTTGTTTTGGAATTATTTCTGGTTTATCATCTTACTTAGGGTGGAATTTGGTTGTAGCCGCAGGGATTATTGCTAAAACATGCGGTTTCACGATTCTTTTAACTTCATTTGCAGCAGGTTTACTTTCCGCACTTACCGTTTATAAAGTAGCCGCACAAGTTTGCTCAGAAAAAGTAATTAACTGGAGACAAGCTTTTGAATCTGCTATGGAAAATTTTGGAAGCTGTTTTAGAACGTATATTCTTGTGGCAGCTATTACGCTGATCGGATTTATCTCTTTTCTACTGCCAACAATGATTGTTGAAAATTATGGTACAAATCCTTTTGCCGCCTTTTTAGGTCTTTTTACAGTGTTGTTAACAGGGCTTTTCTGCTTGAAGTTTGCTTTAAGCGCCTGTTTAATTTTTGCAGTTACCTCAACAGAAAAATTAACAGGTTTTGAAAGTATCGAAAGAAGTAAAGAACTTTTAAAAGGTTCTACACTAAGATTAATCGTAACTTATATTTTGTCCTCCCTCTTTATGTTTGCAATTGTTATAGCCCTTGCAGAAATTTTGTCTTACTTTGGTTTTAGTTTTGAAATTATTTTCACCTATGCGGGAGCTCTTATTGGTTACCTTTCTCCCATACTGCTTACATTGTTTTATTATGACTTAAGATCCCGTAAAGAAAATCTAATTAAATGTTAATTAAAATTTTAGTTTACAATCCTCTTGGTTTTTAGTGAAAATCCTGTTGCGTTTTATTGTTAACTGTGTGATGATTAGTGTTTTATAAATAAACCTAATAAATAATAGGAAAAACAATGGAAAATCAGCCCTTTATTCAAAAACCAAAAAGCATTTGTGCACTTATAAAATTGTCATTAACGTTATTCAAACGTTTTTTTCTGCCAATTTTATGCATTGTAGCAGCCATGCACATTACATCGTTCATTAGTATTCAACTCATCAAGCCTACATTTTGGTTTTCAAGGATTTTGGGAGTCATATGCTTTTTTGGAGCAATTGCCATTTATGTTATAGGTGCAATAGTAGTCAATAAAATTTCTGTTCAATCAGTTACTAGATTAGCAACTGATTGGGACGATGTACGAAAAACTGTTAAAGAAAATTTTTGGAGATTCATAGGAACTTTCGTTCTAGTGGGGTTTGTCTGTGTTTTGTCATTTTTACCCTCGATCATTCCGTTTATATTAGGTCTAACAATCGGTTTTCCGATAGGTATTGCTTTAGTTTTTAGTGCTGCATTAGCAATTTTACCAATTATAGTTTGCCTTAATGCTGCATTGATTTTCCCGGTCATGTTTGCTGAAAAATTAAACTGCGATGCAAGTTGGAAAAGAAGCAAGGATTTAATGAAGGGTAATCGCTCACGTCTTATCTTAGCATCTTTACTTTTGATTCTACTCAACGTTGTAGTCTACATACTTCCAGGTGTTGCATTAGCCTTCTCTGATATTGATATCAAAACTATTAGCTTGATTTTTGAAATTTTAAAATCATTTGGAATTTTCTTTTCAATTATATTTACAACAGTTTTTTATTTTGACGTACGTGCACGTAAAGAGCCTAAAAATGTTGCTGCTCATAACGTAGAAATCGAAATTCTTATATAGAAATTCTATACAGTTCTACTCTTGTTGTAAGAGGAGAACTGTTATTATTTAAACTTATTTATATTGACTTTCAATTAGTTTTATTATATAAGTTGTATCCTTAAACAAGGATGTTATCGTATGTATTATAGTGTGAACTTTCTTCGTGAAATGAATGAACCAACTCTCACTGAAGAGTATAAAAAATTTATACAGGATGAAAAAAAAGAAGCTTCTGCCTTACTTATTAATTATATAATGCACTCGCAGAATGACATGAGTCCTTTTCCCTTTTCCTTAATCGTTAATTGCTTTGAGAAAGCCTATAATGAAGTATGCCCTCCAAATTCATGTTATCAAGTTATGGCAAGTTATAGGTACGAAAATGAATCAATTCTTAGAACACTCCCAAAAGAGCTCATCGCATATATTTTTGAGATCCATAATCAATTGCCTTACTTCGATAAATTCCATGCGGATCTAGAAACTAAAGGACAAGCTAGCGATTATCTAGACACTATTTCCAAGGTTGACAGAAATGAATTTGGATATAATGCCGATTAAAACACTAAATAAGTTTTGAACTTGATTGCTACAAAAGAACGCCCAAAAACAGCAGAAGCCATCCTGCCAATAAAACCGCTCCACCAATTGGTGTGACGGCACCCCATGTGGTGACTGATGTTAAGGCAAGTATATAAAGGCTACCCGAAAAAATAAGAACGCCAAAAAAAGTCAACCAGCCTGAAGCTTGTACATAAAGATTGGGAAAGCTGGAATAAACAAAAGCGATTAAGATCAAAGCCAAAGCGTGATACATCTGATACCGAACGCCAACTTCAAAAATATTAAGGTAATTAACAGTTAATTTTTCTTTTAGCGCATGGGCCCCAAAAGCTCCAAAAGCTACGCCAAGAAACCCTAGGACCGCTCCTAGAATGATAAATGTTTTTGAAATCTGTAAATCCATCTTAAACCCTTTTTAAGGCTTAATTTACAGATTTCAAAAATTTTATTCAATCTAAATTATCTTGCAATTCAATCATTTACTCCACATACAACAGCAGGCTTTTTAGGTAATCGCTTTCGGGGTGGAAAATATTGATCGGATGATCTGGTGCCATTTCGTGGCGCCCAATAATTTTCACATTGCGTTTAGCTTCAATTGCGGCTTGGAAAATAACCTTCTGAAATAGGCTC
Organism: Chlamydiia bacterium; assembly: GCA_038257035.1. Lineage (GTDB taxonomy): Bacteria > Chlamydiota > Chlamydiia > Chlamydiales > Parachlamydiaceae > JBBSJT01. The sequence continues at coordinate 8,983 of JBBSJT010000068.1, read as the reverse complement.
TCATCCACATGGTAAGAACAAGAACAGGTCAGTAATAATGAGTTTGGCGGCATTTTAGACATGGCAATACGGTTAATGTCCTTGTAGCCACGACAAGCTTGAATGATGTCTCTCTGTTTTTTTGCAAATGCAGGCGGGTCTAATATGATGAGATCATAATTCAAGTCGTTTTTTCTAATAAACTGAAAAACATCATCTGTAATAAAGTTTGTATTTTCAAGACCATTAAGGGTGGCATTTCTTTTTCCCATTTCAGTGGCTTTTTCAGAAATGTCAACGGAATCAACCTGTGATGCTCCGCCTTTACCTGCATAGATGCTAAAACCACCGGTATAGGAAAAACAGTTTAAGACTTTTAGGCCTTGGCTTAAATTCTTGATTTTCTGGCGCATTTGTCGATGGTCCAAGAAAAAGCCTGTTTTTTGCCCATCTTTAACCGAGACAATAAATTTATTGCCGTTTTCAAAGATTTCGACTTCATCAAAATCCTTTCCGTAAAGAAGCCCAACTTGTGGCTGAAGACCTTCTTCCTTTCTTGAAGGTAGGTTTGATTTTTCGTAAATGGATTCTACGTTTAGTTTTTTTACCAAATAATCAACGACAAAAGGCTTTAATTGTTCCATTCCTAGTGTTGAGATCTGCATGACAAGGGTATTAGCATAGCGATCTACAATTAAGCCGGGAAGGCAATCGCCTTCGGCATTAATAAGTCTGTAGGCGGTTGTGTTGCTATTGCTAAAAAGAGTGTTGCGCCAGTTTATTGCAGCATCTAAATTTTTTTGAACAGCTTCAAGCGCCGGTTGTTGATCAAAAGAAAGCATGCGCCCTAAGATTTTAGCCTTGCTGTTAAAGTAGCCGCTACCTAATAATTCGCTAGAATCGCTTATAACTTCGGCAATTTCTCCATCTTTAAAATCGGGTAACTCAACAACAGCTCCCGAAAAAATCCAATGGTGACGGTTGCGTATCGCCTTATCTTTTCCTTTTTTCAATATAATACGATTCATTTATTTTATTAATCCTTTAATATCTTGTAATCTAGACGTATGCAGTCATCAATTTGTTTAGTGTCTAAGAGTTTTAAGCGAGTGGCATCTTTTAAGGAATTGACGAAAAAATCTTTAAAAAGGGGAGTGCCACTATCTCCTAAAATAACAGGTCCGATATACAATACTAATCGGTTGATTGCCTGATTTTTTAAAAAGCTGGCCTGAAGTGTGCTTCCACCCTCAACGAGCAGTTGAATGATATTTCTTTTTCCTAAAATCAGCAATGCTTCTTCAATATCTAATTTTTCTTCATCGCTAGCTTTGATTACTTCTACCTCAGCCCCTGCCATCTTCCAGGCCTCTATCACATTTTCCGGACAATCTTTAGAAGTAAAGATGAGTGTCTTTGCAATTGACACATCAAATAAAGGCCCGGTTGCAGGCACTTTTCCCTGACGATCAAATAAAACTCTTAGAGGCTGATTTAAAAGTTTTTCTGCGATGTTGCCCCTGACATTAAGTGTGGGTTGGTCCATTAAGGCTGTTACAGAGCCGACCAGTATGGCTTGTGATTGAAAGCGCAAATGATGGGCATTTTCTCTTGCTTTTTCGGTCGAAATCCATTTTGATGTACCGGAAAATGGGGCTGTTCTGCCATCGATACTCAAAGCGGCTTTTGCAACAACAAAGGGTTTAGAGTTAACGCGCTGATAAAGGTAGGATTCAAGGGAATTGAAAGCCTCTTCTTTGCATACTCCAACCACAACATCAATTCCTGCATTTTTTAACTTCGCAATGCCTTGTCCACAGACTTTTTTATCCGGATCTGTTAAAGCTATCACAACTTTAGCAATTTTAGCCTTGATAATGGCATCAACGCAAGGAGGTGTTTGACCAAAATGGCAACATGGTTCGAGCGTTACATATAGAGTCGCGCCAATAGCATGATCTGCGGCTTCATTTAAAGCATTGATTTCTGCGTGGTTTCCACCCTTTTTATGGGTATTTCCGCAGCCAACAATGTGTCCGTCCTTGACGATTACGCACCCAACCCAAGGGTTTGGGGGTGAAATTCCTCTTGCTTCTTCGCCAAGAGCGACAGCAAAATCCATGAAATGCTCATCTAACATAATCAATTACTCGTTACCCACTAAATCATTGATCACATCGATATCAGCAAGTGTGCTAATGTCTCCTAAGTCGTCCGTCTGCCTGCAAGCAATTTTTTTAAGAAGACGACGCATGATTTTCCCGGACCTTGTTTTAGGTAAGGCTTTTGCAAATTGAATAGTTTCCGGAACGGCGATCGGTCCAATCATTTTACGCACATGCTTTACAAGAGATTCTTTTAACTCTTCGCTTTCTTCAACTTCTGCAATCAAACTGACGAAAACGTATAAGCCTTGACCCTTAATTTCGTGTGGGATGGGAACTACAGCAGCTTCTGCAACAGCTTCATGAGAAACGAGCGCACTTTCTACTTCCGAAGTTCCAATTCTATGACCTGAGATGTTTATCACATCATCAATTCTGCCAAGCAGCCAATAATCGTGATCTTCATCTTCGCGGCAGCCATCACCGGTAAAATATTTGCCCGGAAATTTAGTAAAATAGTTTTCGGTAAATAATTCATGATCATTCCACAATGTGCGCATGATACCTGGCCAAGGTTTTTTGATGCATAAATAACCGCCATGCTCATGATCGACAAGGCAGTTTTCTTCTGTTAATATAATGGGTTCAGTACCAAAGAAGGGTTTTGATGCAGAGCCCGGTTTTATAGTGTGACAACCTGGCATTGGCGAAATTAAAATGCCGCCTGTTTCCGTCTGCCACCAAGTATCCACAATGGGACATTTCCCTTTTCCTATTAGCTCATGATACCAGATCCAAGCTTCGGGATTAATTGGTTCTCCGACAGATCCTAAAACACGAAGTGAAGTTAATTTGTATTTTAAAGGAAATTCTTTTCCCATACGGATCAGCGATCTAATAGCTGTTGGAGCCGTATAGAAGATTGTCACTTTGAATTTATCGATGATATGCCAATATCTGCCTGCATCAGGGTAAGTTGGGATGCCTTCAAACATCAGCGACGTTCCACCATTTGCAAGAGGCCCATAAACGCAATAGCTATGTCCTGTTACCCAGCCTATATCGGCAGTGCAGAAATAAATGTCATCGTCATGAAGATCAAAAATTAATTTATGCGTAAGACTTACTTGTAATAAATATCCGGCTTGTGTGTGTAATACACCTTTTGGCTTACCTGTGGAGCCTGACGTGTAAAGAATAAATAGCGGATCTTCTGCATTTAAAGTAACAGCATCACATTGGTCTGTTACTTCTTTCATCTCGTCATGATACCAAACATCACGGAGGGGTTTCATTTCGACTTTATCGTCGTTACGCTTAAGCACAATCACATTTTCAATCGTTTTACAATAAGCTAGCGCTTCATCGGCAATGGCTTTTAGTGGGATTTTTTTGCCACCACGAATAGAGATGTTCGATGTGATGAGTAATTTACAGTCAGAATCATTGATACGGTTTTTCAAACTTTCTGCACTAAATCCTGCAAATACCACCGAGTGGATCGCCCCGATTCTTGCACAGGCAAGAAGTGCAATGGCCGCTTCCGGAACCATTGGCAAATAAATACAAACCCTGTCGCCTTTTTTGATTCCTTTTGAAAGAAGCACATTTGAAAATTTACATACTTCGCGGTGAAGTTCCTCGTAAGTGATTTTGCGAACTTCATTTTCTTCTTCACCTTGCCAAATGATGGCAATCTTACTGCGCTTATCGGTTTTAAGATGGCGATCTAAACAATTATAAGAAATATTTAGCTCGCCATCTTTAAACCAGGTATGTTCTATTTTACCTTTATTCAAATCCCAATTATATTCACACGCGACCGTTGGAGCTTTTACCCAATCTAATGTCTTTGCTTGGTTTAACCAAAAGGCATCTGAATGGTCGACAGATTCCCTATACATTTTTTCATATTGTTCAACTGTTTTGATGTGAGCTTTTGCGCTTAATTCCGCTGACGGCGAATATTCACGCTTCTCGTCAAGCAGTCGATCAAATGAAGAATCTTTAGGATCTGTCATATCTACCGTTTATTCTGTTATTTTAATAGAAAGGATTTCAACTGTTTCTTTTGGTACATCTTGGTGTGATAAAAATGAACCTGTTTTGACTTTTTTGATTTTATCGACTACATCCATTCCGTCAATAACTCTAGCAAAAACAGCATAACCATATTCACTTGGGTTTTTACCACGAAAATTGAGGAATGTATTATCTGTTACATTGATAAAAAATTGATTTGTAGCACTGTCAACAACGCCTGTTCTTGCCATAGCAAGAGTTCCGCGCTCATTTTTTAGGCCGTTGTCAGCTTCATTTTTGATTGGGGAGTGTGTCGGCTTTTGTTTAAAATCTTTAGAAAAACCGCCGCCTTGAATCATAAAGTTCTCGATGACGCGATGGAAGATAGTTCCGTCGTAAGCGCCTTCGTTAGCGTATTGGATAAAGTTTTTTACACTGATTGGGGCTTTATCTTCATAAAGTTCAATTTTGATGTCGCCCATATTTGTTTGAATTAAGGCTGTCTTGTGAGCTGATTTTTCTTTCATGGAAATAGTGTCCTTAGTTTGTGAGTAACAGAAGTTGACAGAACAGAAAAGAATTAGCGTTAAAAAAATTCTACAGTTCATAGATCGTCTCCGGTTTTGTTTTGTTAAAATTCTCTTTAAGATAAGCAATTTCCACTTTTTTGTACACGGTAAAAACATCACTGGACGAGGGTGATAATCTTGCCACACATTTTAAATTAAAAAAACGCTACAAATTATTATTAATTATTTACAGCAAACATTTGTTTCTGTTATGATTTATTTTAATTTAACAAAAAAGGAGTTTTATGATTAATCCAGATGCAACAATCACTTTATTTAATGGCAGCATACCGTCTGAGATTCAAGATGAGATCATGTCGCATATTCCTAAGGATCTTTTAAATTTGGCACAGGTTAATAAAGAAGCAAATAAAAAGATTCATGACTTGCTTAAGAAAAATGTTTCGAATTTAAAACGAAAAAACCTTGCTATGTGGAATTTTTGCCATAAAAACGAGAACGTTGAGGTTTTTAATAATTTCGATTTAAATAAAACTTTTAACAGCCTGGATTATTTGTTAAAATACTGTAGTATCAATAGCGATGGTTGGTATTCATTTATTAACCCAATCCCATTAGTACATTGGTCAATAGAAAATGTTTACCCTGATCTCTTTACTGAAATTACTTCATTTCTAAATAAGTCCGATAAAGCTGCCTTAGCGGTAACATGTAAAACAATTCATAATGTTATAAAAAATTTATTGTGGGAAGAAATGCGTGTTGTTCACTTCAATCGAGAATTTAATGCTCACTTGAATCAGAATATTTAACATTTATGTAGGGTCAAGTTTTAACTTAGCGGTTTCAACGGGTTTTAACCCGACGTTTTACAAAAACTACTATAAAACTAAATGTCGGTCTTTCAGACCTCTAATGTGTGTTTGATCCTTCCCCAGGCCTCCGCTTCGCTCCGAACCTGGGCTATCACATGCCGGTCCCTTCGGACCTAAAGCAAAACTTCTTAAATCTTTTGTAGTTAATAACGTGGATAATCTTTCCAAGGTCCGAAGGACCGGCATGTGATAGCCCAGGTTCGGAGCGAAGCGGAGGCCTGGGTAAAGTGAACCAAAAAATAGAGGTCTGAAAGACCGACATTTAAAAACTAAGACCTTGGCTTGAATAAGTCAAGGATCTCGTTTTCTAAAAAGTCATCAATTTTGAATTTTTTCGATTTCTTTTTTGAGCTTACCGCATTTAAACTTTTTGCTTCTACAAAAGGCGCTTCCTCTGAAGTATCATTGGATACATCTTTTGATATATCTGCAATCTCGCCATCATTTTTAGTTGAGGGCGGATCTTCTGCGACAATTAAGTTTTCTCTTAGCTCATCTGCCCAGGGAAGCGGTAGCGTTGTAGACTTAGGTGGTTTTTCTTCAGTTAATGCACCGCCCGCAAGGCTTAAAACCGTACCCAGAACAAGACCCTTTGTTCCACCGTGACCTTGAGCAACAAGAGCCCCGATCTTTGTGGTCGCATTAGCTTTATCAATCGTTGCAGATTTAGTTGTCCCGTTAAGTGGAATTTGAACCATGTATTCATTGTCCAAGCCCTTCACCTTATATGCATGCTTAAGTGCGTAACCGGACATTCCAATTGTCATTTTCACTTTGTCTTGCACTAAATCAACCTTACCCCATGTTGCAATTGGAAAACGTCGGGAAATCAGCATATCAACCCTTTCTAATTTAAATACACCTTCATGCATCGTGAAATAGAGGGGAGTAAACCATACAGACATCAAATCTTCATCAGGTGGGGTTAAAAGACTTAAAACTTTTGCAAGCTCACCGCTTTTATCAAATTTTACATGTCCTAGGCTTAAAGTAGCTTGTGGAATTTCAATTTTGGAAACATCCATTCTCTTTAGCGGAAAAGCAAAGCCTTTATTCGGAATCGTGATTGAAATAGGACGATCCGAGCTGACAACGCCACTTAAAACTGGGAAAATGTCATGTAAAATACTTATACCAAGTCTTGCTGTTGCCTTAAATTGAGCCTCAAAAGGTTGATTTAATAATAAAAATCCATCTTTGATTGTTGAATCGATATGAAAAGAGCCTTCATTACCTGTGACCTTAGCTTGGATTAAACCATTTAAATGTTCCTTTAAAGCAACATGCACTTCAGCGCTCAGATACTCGCCAAATAAAACTTCGATTTTTTTATGCATGTAGGAGTTCAAGCAGCCCACCTTGCAAAATAGGGGAGTTGGCAGATCCTTGACTGTTCCATCTAGATTCAAGATTAGGCCTTCGCTATTTAAGGTGCCATCTCTTGTAAATAGGTGGGCTACGTTACCGTTAAAGCGCAATTGACTCGCATGTCCATCGCCACTTTTTTGATCGACCAGAACATTAAATGAATGAAACTCCGATTCATCTTTAAAAGAAGCTTTCCCAGAGAAACTCCCACCTTTTTTCTCGCTTAAATATTTTGTTTTACCTGAAAACTCAAGTTTAATTTCTTTATTTTTTGGCGAAATTTCCCAAGGAATAATAAGTTCGTGGAAGGAAACGGATTGAACTCTTTCTTTTGAGTCAAATGTCACATCGTGAATGTTTACATTACCGGATAAATTAGAGGTCAGATGGTTGATATCATCAAAATTGAAAATCGGATTCACATGAAAGGTGATCGCCAAAGCTTTATCTATGTTTAACTTAACAACGGCACTTTTGGGAAGAAGTTTACCGGCAAGCTCTTCACTCATTTTGTAATAAAGTGTCGGTGGTTCAATCAGCGTGATATTATCATCAATCTTAACGTGCATTGAAGGGATCGTTAATTTTTCTGAATCAAATTTAAATTGTAGATCAAGATAATCTTTTTGAAGTTTAGCTTCCATTTTTAGATCGGCATGAGTTCCGATTTCTTTTGATAAAATATTGTCGAGATTAAAAAAGTGATCGAAGATTTCAAGCGGAATATGTTTCAGATCGATCTTTAGAGGGGGAAATTTATGTTTGGCAAGATTAAAAGATTTTGGAAGTGTCGTTTCCAATGTAACATTAATCGGATGGCCATGTTGTGACGCATTTCCTTGAACTTTTAAAGCGAACTCGTCAGACGATTCATCGGTGTGAATGGCTGTAGTAAATTTTTTAAGCTCAATGTTCGGTAATCCAATATTACTTACAAGAGTTGCGCTATCAAGATCGGCTCGACCTTTAAACATTAGGTCTAAAAGATCACACTTACCGGTTTTTAGATCTAGTGGTAAACTAAATTCATCGATAGATATAAAAACAGTCGTTGGTTTTGCCAATTTTAAGCTTAAAGTTTCAGGGTAGAATTGTTCGATAAGCTCTTGGTTAAGACCAAACACAAGTGTACTTGGTTTTGTTGTAAATATTTTATTTAAACCAACTTCACCAACAAAATTTGCAGAGAGGTTTCCGGCTACGGCTATAAGTTCAAGGTTTAAGTTTTTGCTTTCATCTGTTTTTGATTTAGAGAGTGTTAAATCAAGCTTTTCACCAAATGCTGAAACCAATAGATCGTCTTTATATTCCGAATCTTGGGTTTTAAAAATAAAGTCGATCAATGCTATGGGAAAGCTTTTGGCTTTAACATCAACTTTTAAGTTTGAGGATTCTGAAAATAATAAGTCAGGTGTTTTTAAAAGTTCAAGACGATCTTTTGAATCTATACCCTTTAGTGAAATGTCGAAATCAAAGGCACCTTCAGAACCATTAAGAGAGGAAATTCCTGTTAGTTTAAAGGTGAAATTTTCGGATGCGAGGCTTAAATTCCCGTTCATGTTCTTTAAGTCGATCGGGGAGCTTACTTCTCCTATGGTTAGATTGGCATTTGAAAACTTAATTTGATTTTCTAAAATTTCAGAAAATAAAATATTTGGAAATGAGCTTTCTACTGAAATTAAAGCGGCATCAAAGGCAAAATTGCCCTCTTTGTCCTTAACTTCTATGCCTTCAATCTGTTGATGACCCCAAAATGTGAAATTTAAATTCTTAAATGAGACGCTACCGTTGATCTTTTCGCTGTAATAAGTTTCAATTTTTTTCTTACCAAACTGAGAGGATGCAATTGTTGGACTCAAGAAAAAAAGTGTAAGGCCAATAAGAGCTAGCGCCGACAAGGACCTAAAACAGATTTTATAAATAAAATTGACCATACCAAAACTCCTCTCAACAGATATTATAATTAGAGAATAAGGATACTTCTTATTCCATTTTATGTAAAGACCAAAGTTATTAGATTTAAGTATCTTACATTTTTTTGCCAACGTTTCAAAATTGAAATTTATTAAGTTAATGGTTATCAATAATTTCAAGACACTATTTT
>JBBSJT010000067.1:0-13063 GCA_038257035.1 Chlamydiia bacterium | reverse complement strand
AGCTAAAAGAAGAAGAGCGACGATGTTCGTGATCTTAATCATTGGGTTAATCGCAGGGCCTGCTGTATCCTTGTATGGATCGCCAACAGTATCTCCTGTAATTGCCGCATGATGAGCATCAGAGCCTTTTCCGCCATAATTGCCCTCTTCAATCAATTTCTTCGCATTGTCCCAAGCACCACCACCAGATGTCATAGACAATCCGACGAATAGACCTGTAACGACAACACCAAGCAACATAGCGCCAACTGCTGCAAATGCTTCACTTTGTCCTATTGTCAAAGCAATAGAAAAATAAAGAGCAACCGGTGCCAAGACAGGAAGTAGCGCCGGTAAAATCATTTCTTTAATTGCAGCTTTTGTCAATAGATCAACAGCTTTGCTGTAGTCAGGTTTTGCAGTTCCTTCCATGATTCCTTTGATTTCTTTAAACTGACGACGCACTTCGACAACAACAGCTCCTGCTGCTCTGCCAACTGCCATCATGCTTAAAGCACCAAATAGATAAGGAAGTAATCCCCCGATAAATAAACCAATAACGACGTATGCGTTAAGCAAACTAAAGTCGATGTTGACTGCCGGAAAGTAATGATGCAAGTCTTCAATAAAGGCTGCAAAAAGAACTAATGAGGCAAAACCTGCAGATCCGATTGCATAACCTTTTGTAACAGCCTTAGTTGTATTACCAACCGCATCCAACGCATCTGTAACTTGACGAACTTCAGCCGGAAGTTTTGCCATTTCAGCAATTCCGCCTGCATTATCAGTAACCGGGCCGTATGCATCCAAAGCCACAACCATACCAGCTAAAGCTAACATTCCTGTTGCCGCAATAGCAATTCCGTAAAGGCCGGCATTTTGATAGGAAACTAAAATCCCGATACAGATAACAATTACAGGTAGAGCTGTAGCTTCCATTGAAACTGCAAGGCCTTGGATAATATTTGTTCCGTGACCTGTCGTTGAAGCAGCAGCAATACTTTTAACCGGACGGTATGTCGTTAATGTGTAATACTCAGTAATCCAGATCAATAAACCTGTAACAACAAGACCTACAATTGAACAATAAACAAGGTTTAACCCTGTAAATGAATGACCGTTAGCTAGATAAACTGTATCAAAGCCGAGCAGATTATAAGTAACAGGAATAATGGCAAGGCCTGAAAGAACCGCCGTTACAATAAATCCTTTGTATAAAGCACCCATGATATTATTTGATTTACCAAGGCGAACAAAGAAAGTTCCGATAATTGAGGCAACAGCACCAATAGAGCAAATCGCTAAAGGATAGAGCATCATTATGTTCATTAAATCGCCGACAAAAAAAGCACCTGCAAGAAGCATTGTACCCACAATTGTTACAACATAAGTTTCAAAAAGGTCAGCTGCCATTCCTGCGCAATCGCCAACATTATCACCTACGTTATCTGCAATAACAGCAGGATTTCTTGGATCATCTTCAGGAATTCCGGCTTCAATTTTTCCTACTAGATCAGCACCAACATCGGCACCTTTTGTAAAAATACCGCCTCCAAGCCGCGCAAAAATAGAAATAAGAGAGGCTCCAAATCCAAGACCAACGAGTGACTCAAGGAGCTCTCTTGTACCTTTACCGATATATTGGAGGACCATATAATAGCCTGAAATTCCAATCAGTCCAAGTCCTACAACAAGAAGACCAGTAACCGCACCTGATCTAAAAGAAACGCTTAAAGCGTTTTGTAGGCCGGATCTTGCAGCTTCTGTTGTCCGAACATTAGCACGGACTGAAACATTCATTCCAATGTAACCTGCAATACCTGATAAAATAGCCCCTAAAAGGTAGCCGACACCCACGTCAAAACCCAAAATAGAACTCAAGATAAGAAAAACTACAAATCCTACCATCGCAATCATACTGTATTGACGGTTAAGATATGCTCTTGCGCCTTCCTGGATAGCAGCTGCAATTTCCTGCATTTTTGCATTTCCCGTGTTCAAGGCAAGTATCGATCGGCTCGTAATTACCCCATAGAGCAGCGCTAAAACGCCACAGGCAATCGCGATTTCATTAATGTATTGAAACATTTAAAATCCTTTATTTTTGGTTTTTTACATTAGCTAAAGAGGCATTTTAAATTTTATCAAATTCAAAATGACTAGAGCTCTAGCCTTGTCAATTTTTAAAGCAAATTAGCGTAAGAATAGTGGAAATTTTACTTATTTTCAAGAAAAAACCCCTTGCTAACAAAATTTTAGAAGGGTTTTGGTATGTGCAAGAAACTGTACACACTCTGCTTTTTGATTTGGGGTTAATATATGTATGAGACAAATTAGGAAAAGGGTGATATGGGTTGAGTGGATTGAAAATAACATTTGACAATGGGGGCAAAAAAAAAACCGTTTCCAATGAGGAAACGGTTTGATAAACGATAAAAGATTAACGTTTAGAGAACTGGAATCTCTTACGTGCGCCGGCAAGACCGTATTTCTTACGCTCTCTCTTACGAGAATCACGAGTAAGAAAGCCTTGCTCTTTAAAGCTTGCATGCAAGTTTTCATGTTCTTGAAGAAGTGCTCTTGCAATACCAAGTCTAGTTGCAATTACTTGACCCTCGATACCGCCACCTTTTGTGCGAATGATCATATCATAAGCGCCATTGCCTTGTAATTTTTCAAAAGGCATTAAAATTGTATTGCGTTGAATTTGAAGCGGAAAGTATTTTTCGAAGGTCTCTCCGTTTACATCAACTTTGCCTGTTCCTTTTCTGAGTCTGACTGAGCTAACGGCTGTTTTACGACGACCTGTTGCTACAACTTCTTGTTCTACCATAATCTTACTCTATATTAAATGTTTGCTGTGATTGGTTTTTGTGCCTTCAGATTATGTTCTGAACCGGCAAATATACGTAATTTTTTCAATTGTGCATTCGCAAGGCGCGTGCGTGGCATCATTCCTTTAACGGCAGTTTCAATAATGTGGTGCGGTTTGCGCGCCATTATTGTGCGATAAGGAATTTCTCTTAATCCACTGATATGTCCTGTGTAATGGCGATAAAGTTTTGTAGCTTCTTTATTACCTGTTACTTCGATTTTTTCTGCATTAATAACAATTACGCCATCGCCTGTATCAGCAAAAGTCGTAAACTCAGGAGTGTGTTTCCCGCGTAGAATTTTAGTAATTTCAGAAGCAAAGCGGCCTAGTGTTTTTCCTGCTGCGTCGAGAATGATCCACTGTGGATTTCTTTTTTTGCTAAATAAAATTGTTTGGTTGTTTCGATTTAACGTCATGTTGCGAACCTTAAGTAAGAACGTTTAACTTTTTTTTGCATTAGGACACTCTCCTTATTTCTGTCTTACGAAATTTGAATCTAATCACAGATTTTCTTAAAATATAGCTATTGCTACCCTCTAAAAAACTGTTGAGTCAGACTAAAATTACCTATAAGATCAAAGAAATAAACAAGTAAATCCAGGTTATTAATCACATATCATACTCAATAGTGTAAATTTTGCCAAGAGTTTTTGCTTCTTTTATTCCAATAACCTTGAAAAAAGATCAAACTTCACATAATATAGCTTTTCAATACTTTACATCAGGACCTTAAAATGCGTAAACTAAAAACTTTTTTTGTCAAAACCTACGGATGCCAAATGAACGAACTGGATTCTGATGTGATGGTAGGACAACTTGTAAACCGAGGTTTAACACGGACGACGCAGGAATCCGATGCAGATCTTCTTATTTTTAACACTTGCTCGATCCGCGATCTTGCCGAAAGAAAAGTAATGGGAAAATTGGGCCAACTTGGCAAAGGTGATAAAAAAGATGCGATTATCGGGGTAACAGGTTGCATGGCAAATGCAAAAAAAGATTCTATTTTTCAAAAACTTCCCCATGTTGATTTTGTCCTTGGAACAAATAATATCCACGATTTAAATTATGTTTTGGATGAAGTAGTCGCCTCTTCTTCCCAAACCCAACTTATTAGAACGGATGATGTATTCACAACCGAGCTTGATTATACGGCTGCAAAAAGAGAAGAGAAAGTAAGAGCTTATGTTTCAATTATTCGTGGCTGCGACAAATTTTGCACTTATTGCGTTGTTCCTTACACAAGAGGAGCTGAAGTTTCAAGAAGCCCTGACAGTATAGTAGAAGAGTGCAGACAACTTGTTGACAAAGGATATAAGGAAATTACCCTGCTTGGTCAAAACGTTAATAGTTATGGTAAAGATAAGCCGGAAAATCAAACTCTTTTTCATGATTTGCTTTATCGGTTAGATAAAATACCGGGACTTGAGCGCATTCGTTTTATGACAAGCCATCCTGTCGATATTCATCAAAATCTTATGGAAGCCATCCGCGATTTAAAATCTCTTTGCGAATTCGTTCACTTTCCCCTACAAGCAGGTTCTGACAGAATTTTGAAAAAAATGCATCGTATTTATACAATTCCACAATACCTTGAAAAAGTACAAATGCTTAAAGAACTCGTTCCGAATGTTTCACTTGGAACCGACATCATTGTAGGTTTTCCGACAGAAACTGAAGATGAATTTATGCAAACGTATAAACTTATTGAAGAAATCAATTATTCAGTTGCCTACACTTACGCTTATAGCCCAAGAAAAGGCACTCCTGCCATGCGCTGGGTAGATGACATACCTGAAGAAATCAAGCAAGACAGATTACAACGACTAATCAAGTTGAACGACACACTAACGACAAAGCATTTACAGCAAATGGTTGGACAAACAGTAGAAGTATTAGTGGATGGCAGAAATTCAAAAGATTCAGAATACTATAAAGGAAAAACAAGATGCTGGAAAAATGTAATTTTTAAAGAACCATTGTCAAAAAATGATTTAATCGGCACTATGCAGCATATCCAAATACATAGTTATACTCATCAAACCTTAATAGGAGAGCTGAAATTTGAACAGCAGCCAGAGCCAAAGAGAAAGCCTGATCCTATGTCCCGTCTCAGGACAATCTCTTAATGAAGAGCGTTTCAACACGTTTACCCATCTATTGGGTTTTTTGTTAAGCCTGGTCGGAATTAGCTATTTGATGTGGCTTTCCATTCTCTCAGAAAACGTTTCGGCCATGATCAGCTCTTCCATTTATGGGATTACGTTGATCATGCTTTACGGCGCCTCTACTTTTTATCATGGTTGCAAAACACCTGATCAAAAGAAAATCCTAAAAATTGTTGACCACGCGTGCATTTATTTACTTATTGCCGGCTCATACACTCCATTCACTTTGGGCCCTTTAAAAGACTTTGGCGGACAAGACATTCTTTGTATAGAATGGGCGATTGCAACGATCGGTATAACTTTAAAAATCTATGCCGTTGAAAAGTTTCAGATTCTTTCCCTACTTGCCTATCTTGCAATGGGTTGGCTTGTCATCTTCAGTTACAATACATTAGCTGAACAGATCCCTGCCCAATCGATGCACTTACTTTTTGCAGGTGGTTTAAGCTATACTGTGGGAACTATTTTTTATGTATGGAACAAACTCCCCTTCAATCATGGCATCTGGCACTTATTTGTCTTGGGCGGAAGTGCCAGTCATTATTTTTGTGTTTTGTCTTTGCTTTAGTCAACCGTTCTTTCTTAACACCGAGAACACCGAGAAAGACAGAGAGAGAGATAAGAAAGAAATGAAACTTGTTATTAGCACCGGAAGATCTTCTAATTACTTAAATAAAATATGCCGTTCTCACTTAAATAAACCAATAATATTTTTTACAGGATAGCAGGATCGCTTCGTTGGCCAAGATCAGGCAGGATAATATCAATCCTTTGTATATCCTTAAGGTTGAAATTATCCTGCCTGATCCTGCCGCGAAGCGAAGCGGAGCGATCCTGAATATCCTGAAAAAAAATCATAAAAATTTTAATAGATTGTAGAAATCTTAAAAAATTTTCAGATTGAAGTAGAACCAGTATATAATTTTTTTCCTTCTCTGCTCTCTTATGCTTCTTTCTTGAGTTTCTTAAGTGTACTCGGTGTTAAAAAAACGGTCATTTGTATTAGCGTGGCCTATGCACCTGCCCTAAAGATTCAAGTAAATAAAGGTAGGATGAAAAGCGCAGCGGCGAAATAGTCCCGGCTTCAACAGCCTCGTTGACTGCACAATTTTTTTCATGTGTATGAGAGCAGTCAGGAAATTTGCACCCTTGGCCAATGTCGTGAATTTCAGGAAAATAGGCTTCAACTTCATCCCTTTCCAAATTCCAAAGTCCAAAACTTTTTATTCCAGGTGTATCGATACAAAAACCGCCAAATTCCAAAGGTAATAAAATTGCTGTAGTAGTAGTATGTGAGCCTTTTTTAGTTTTCTCAACAATTTCACCAATTTTTAAGTTTGAGCCAATCATTGCATTGATTAAAGAGGACTTACCAACCCCTGATTGGCCTGAAAAGACTGATGAGCGGTCTTTCATGGCCTGTTTTAGCTCTTCAAGTCCAAGTCCTGTTTCAGCACTGACGGAAATCACCCTAATGTTGGCTTTTTTATAAGCTTCGACAAATTCTTCATAAAGCTCTCTTTCAACGCTTCTAACTTCTTCAGGTATAGATTCATCATCCAAAAGATCCACTTTATTCACAACAATGATTGGCTCCATCCCGCCCTTTTCAGTGGCAATGATGTAACGGTCTACAATAAATGTTTTAAGAGGAGGGTGGATAACAGAAACAGTCACTAATACCTGATCAATATTTGCTGCAATCAACTGCTCTTTTCGACGAAGCAAATTATCTGCCCTTGAAAGTACTGACCGTCTTTCTTCAACAAAAACAATGATGCCCTCAGTCTCGTTCATTTTTTCAAAAATAACAAAATCCCCAACGGCAACCAAATTCTTTTCGGCTCCTCGAACTTTTTTAAGAACGCCTTTTAATGTGCAGGTAAAGAGTCTTGATTCTTCCTGAACAATCATTCCCGCAGACATAATAGATAAAACACGACCTCTCAATAATCCATCGGTTAAATCAGGGGCCACCTGTTTCTTTAACATTTTTTGATCAGTTTTTTTAAACTTCGACCGATCATTTGCGATTGCTTGTTTTCTTGATTGCTTTATCGATTTTTTTTCTTCATAAGCAAAATGATTTTCATAAGAGTGATCTTCTTGATTGTCCGCCATATTTATTCCTTAAAGAAGTTCATACATTAAAATTCCTGCAGCGACACTGACGTTAAGAGATTCCATTTGGGATGAAATCGGAATTGTCACTTTTTGGCAACGCTTTATTGCCTCAACAGATGCTCCATGGGCTTCATGACTCAAAACAAGTAAAAGTTTTTCTTGTTTTTCAAAAGTTCTAACAGGTGTTCCTTCAAGATCTGCAACCAATGCCATAAGCCCATTTTGATCAATCAAAACTTCGAGATCTTTCCAATTCCCAAAACCCAAGGCCAAGCGAAAAGTAGCTCCACGTGCCGCACTTAAGGCTTTATCATTAAATGGATCACAAGAACCTTCTAAAATAAAAGCTCCATCCCATCCTAATGCTAATGCAGTTCGCAAAATAGTTCCAAAATTACCGGGGTCTGATACCTTATCAAGTACAATGATTTTTTTTAAACCGGTTAGTGTAGAAATTTTTGGCATCTCGACCTCTGCAAGAATCCCTTCCGGATATTGAAGACCTGAGGCTTTTTGCATAATCTCTTCTGTAACAATGAATATCGACTCTGCTTTTAAACCGGGGGGAATCAAAGTTTCATTGCAAACAAAAAGGGTCTTGATGGGTACTTCTAAAGAAATTTCCTTAACAAGCTTTTTTCCGGAAATTACAATGGATTGATACTCCAATCGGTAATCACGATTTTGTCTTAATTTAACAATATGTTTTATGAGGGGATTTTGCAGACTTGTTAACTGTCGAAATGACATGCTTTTATTTCCAATGAGTTGACTGTTTTAAAAGTTCTATAATAGCATTTTTATCTGTTAAATTATATGTAATACTTAACATTTCTGCCTCTTTTAATAAAGCACCCATTTTCTTTCCGCTTAAAATTCCATGTTCTGCCAGTAGCGCTCCGTTAATAAGAGGCTTTTTTTGTTGGACCCTTTCAATGTGATCTATTAAAAAAAACTTTCTTTTTTTATGTTCTTCCAAAAAAATCTTCTGCAAATCATCATTTAATTTTGCTGCTTGCACATCTATTACCACCTTGCTAAAAGGATTGGCATAAAAATAGACCAAATCCTTCTTGTCCATTTTTTCTACATCCATTATCAAATCTTTATAACGACAGTAAAAAACGCCAAGTTTTGTTTCATGCGTGCTAATTTTTAAGTAAGAACATAAATTTAAAACATCTTCTTCATTATAATTTGGAAAAAGTTGCAATAAATAAAGTATGGTGGATGCATTTTCGGGGAATTTTTTAAAGCAATCGATTTGAATTTTAATTGTGTTTAAATGCACATCTTTTAAATCAGGAAAAATAGTCGGTAAAAGCTCCAATCGATGCAAATCAATAATTGCTTGAATAAAATGGGTTTGCTTGCTCATTTTAGTAAATTCTTGCCAAATGCGCTCCATGGCAACAGCAGGAATAAGTGTCATCGCATTTTCAAAAATTCCATCTTCGGTTTCCTGATCAATATGAAACCCAAAGCGGGCAGAAAAGCGGATCGCTCGAATCATGCGCAAGCGATCTTCAAAAAAGCGCTCCGATGGTTTGCCAATTGCGCGAATAACTCCTTTAAGGATGTCTTCCCTTCCGCCTACATAGTCATAAATACAATTTTCAATCGGATCAAAAAAAAGTCCATTAATCGTAAAATCACGACGGATGGCATCTTCTTCCGGTGTTGAAAGCTCGATTGATTCAGGGCTTCTTCCATTGATATATAAAACATCTCGACGAAACGTAGAAACCTCAAAAGCATGACCTCCCATGACGACAATAACCACACCAAAAGCTATGCCAACAGGTATTGTATGAGGAAAAATATCCAAAATTTTTTGAGGTGGCGCATTGGTTGCAATGTCAATATCAGAGGATGGGTGTCCCATCAGATCATCCCTTACGCATCCGCCGGCAAAATAGGCTGTAAAGCCTTCCCTAACTAGTTTTTTTACGATCAAAATCGCGTTTTCTTTTACATCGTCCATAATACCCAAAAAAAAGACCATAATAAAACAATCCCCTTTCCATCACCAGCACTTTTTTTTATAACGTATTTGTAGCCCTTTTTACCGCGAAGAGCGCGAAGAAGGACGCGAAGGCACGCGAAGAAAGCGCGCTTCAAAGCGCGAAAAGATAAGGAAGTGGCATTTGTTATAACATTATAGAAATAACTTTCCCTTTTTCGCGCTTTTAAGCGCGCTTCTTCGCGTTTCTTCGCGTCTTTCTTCGCGGTCTTCGCGGTAAAAAAAATTGTATCAATGGAATATTCCGAAGGGTTCTTCGTGGTAAAAAATGGGGAAATGGAGTAAAATGCTAATATGGAATCAAAGATCAGAGTTCTTAGCGAACACACAATAAATCAAATAGCTGCCGGCGAAGTCATCGAAAATCCGGCATCTGTTGTCAAAGAACTTGTTGAAAATGCAATCGATGCAGAGGCCAGCGAAATCAGCGTTGAGATCGTTGGCGGTGGCAGAAATTTAATCCGCATTTCAGATAATGGCTTTGGAATGAGCGCAGATGATGCCGTTTTATGTCTAGAAAGACACGCTACCTCCAAGATTAAAAATGTTGACGATATCCAAAAAATTTTGACAATGGGCTTTCGCGGAGAAGCTATTCCCTCCATTGCCTCCATTTCGAAATTCTCCATTCTCACTTGCCCAAAAGATCAAGAAATAGGGACACTTGTTATCGTGGATGGGGGTCGCATTTTAAAATGCGAAAAAGCCCCAAGATCTCACGGTACTACAATGGAAGTAAAATCTTTATTTTATAATGTTCCTGTTAGAAGAAAATTTCAAAAATCGCCGAATATTGACGCAAATGAAATACTTAAAATGCTAAGTATGATATCCTTAGGGAATCCTAACATCAAATTTGAACTCATCAGCAATGAAAAAACTACACTTGTTACACCAAAAACGCTAAATGGAACAACACTTGAAAATTTAAAAAACCGGATCAAATCAATTCTTGGGAGCGATTTTATAGAATCCTCATTTCCGGTTTCAGGAACTTTAGATGGCATCCAAGTGGAAGGCTTTATTGGTTGCACTTCAATGACTCGTCAAAATCGCACAGGGCAATATCTTTTTATCAACCAAAGGGCAGTACAAAACCCTTATATTTCTTATGCGGTAAGGGATGCCTACGGAACTGCTCTTTCTTCCAACAGACACCCGATCTATGTGCTTCACTTAACAATCCCCGGTGATCTTGTCGATGTTAACGTGCATCCTCAAAAAAAGGAAGTTCGCTTAAGACAAGAGCAAGCGTTAAAAGATTTAATTATCAAATCGGTAGAACAAGCCTTACAAAAATCTAGCTTTTCATTTGAACAAGATACTGTAAATGCCTACCCCTACCCACAATACCAAGCAGTCACTCCTCAATTTTCGGTAAATGAAAAATATCAGATGAGTCAGTACCAAAACCTGATTCAGGAAGCAAAAGATGAAAACAACTATTGCTACACTTACCAAGCGAAAAACGAATGGCCAGAAAAATTGACACTAGAGCCTCAAACAAATAGTCCAATTCAAAATAGTCTTGAAGTTCAGCCCCACCTTTTTTCAAATGAAACAAGCCTTTTGACGGTCAATGTAATAGCCACGATTCCGCATTTTATTTTGGTCGATCCGACACCTTTAAAATCTACAGGCGGTTTTTCTGCAACAGAGGCTGCTATTTTTTGTTTGGTCGATCAAAAAGCTGCTCATACACGTATCATCTTTGAAAAATTATTGGAAAATAAAAACATTTCCATCCAAACCTTACTCATCCCTTATGTTTTTGAAACAACAGTAACGACAGGTTTTCAAATTCTTGATCAGATCGATTTTTTATGTAAAATGGGCATTCAGATTTATCAGAGTGGACCTAATACCTTTACGGTCGATTCCATCCCTGATTTTTTTGGAAATAGCGATGTTCAAACATTTTTAGAAGATCTTATTAACCAATTGAGTGAATTTCAAAACAGTGATCTGGTTGAAAAAGAAAAAGAAAAACGTCTTGCAATTAGTGCCGCTCGTGCTTCAATATCAGATAATAAAAGATTGAGCTTTGATGAGGCTAAAAATTTAGTCAATCAATTGATGAAATGTAAAAGTCCCTTCCAATGCCCACGGGGAAAACCAATCTTTGCTTCCTTAACAAAAAATGATTTGCAAAATTTTTTTTAAAAAAGAGCTTTTTATGCCATACACAAATAGACAAGACAATGTAAGAAAACTTTTAAAAGAAAAATCGATCGATGCGCTTATTGTGGATGATCCAATCAATCTCTTTTATTTGACAGGTCTTGAAATTTCGATGGGTAGGTTACTTATCACATCAAAAATCAGTTTGCTCTTTGTGGACAACCGCTATTTTGAATCTTGCCAAAAGCAATCTTCATGCAAAGTGGTTTTATCGGACAAAAACGCATTTAGCGAAACCCTCACCAATCCTGATTTTAATTATCTTAAAACAATGGCATTTGACAGCGAAAACACACCTTACAAGCACTTTATTGAGTTAGAAACTTTAACCCATCAGTTAAAAGATCAAACAAGCGGTAGATGCAACATTAAACTTGTGCCACTAGACAACCCTGTCAAATGGATTCGCATGATCAAGGAACCCTCCGAACTTGAAATTTTAAAACAAGCTGCAGAACTTGGCTCAAAAGGGTTTGACAAAATTTGTAGTTTATTAAAAGTTGGGGTTACAGAAATTGAAATTGCTCAAGAGTTAGAAATCTTTTGGAAAAGAGAGGGTGCTAAAACAATCGCGTTTGATCCGATCATTGCTTTTGGTGCAAATAGTTCCATGCCACATTACAGAAGCTCAAATTGCGCTTTAAAGCACGGAGACATCATCCTGATGGACATTGGTGTCAATATTGGTCACTACCATTCAGATATGACTAGAATGGCATTTTTTGGAACACCTCCTGAACAAATCAGTGTGATCTACCCGATTGTTGAGCGCGCTCAAAAGCTTGCCTTAGAAATTTGTAAACCGGGAACCTTGATTAAAGATATTGATGCCACCGCCCGTGAATTTATTTCAGATCAAGGCTATGGCGAATATTTCACCCATGGAATAGGTCATGGAGTAGGTTTAGAAATTCATGAACTTCCCACAATGCGTTACCAAACAGCATTAAATGCCAATCTTGAACTGCAGGAAGGGATGGTGATCACAGTAGAGCCCGGAATTTATTTGCCTAAAATTGGCGGTGTACGCATTGAAGACACTATTGTCATCACTGCAAATGGCCATGAAAACCTAACAAATCGCAAAACCGATCCTGTTATCATTTGATACATGTCACGCTGCTTATTCAACGTTATTTTTCTTAAAATGAATGTAAAGTAAAATTTGGAGTGCTGTAACTCTGTTACAGCTTTGTTGTTCAGCCTGACTCTGGCAGGCTGCTAAATCGCCAAAAGCGATTTAGTCTATAGCGTAGGTTTTAACTAAGAATGTTTTTGCAGATTTTAACCCACAAGCAAGCAAATCGCTAAGCGATTTGACAGCCCGCCAGAGTCGGGCTGGGCGACAAAGCTGTAACAGAGTTACAGCACTCCAAATTTTACTTTAACATTACTTTAGGAGGGCGTAGCTTAATGCGTATGGATTTACATTCCTGGCTACGGGATTACTTGTTGTATTCGCCCTTTGCTTTATCCAATTTTTATCATTTGACAATTATAGTTTCAAACCTTTATCAATAGACAATTTTTAACACTATTGCAAGAGGTAATATGGAACCATTAAGACAAGTAATACAAAATAATCTTCAAATAGTTCATAACAGTAAAGTAGAAATATCGATTGATTCTGTTCCTGCGGAATTGATTCAAATTATTTTTTTGAGTGTTAATAATTTTAATTCCTCGATTAGGGTCAGTAAAAGATGGAATGTT
>JBBSJT010000066.1:0-13682 GCA_038257035.1 Chlamydiia bacterium | reverse complement strand
CCGAATGAACATTTCCAAAAACAACTGCAAGAGATGATACATAATAGGTTTTAATAAAAATCTATAATGAGTTCATTATTGGATAAATGCTTGCAGTAATTTTTTCCAATTAATAAAAATAATTGTTTAAGCCATTCAAAATCTTGAGATAGGTAATTGCCTTTACTCTTAATCGACTTACCCATTGTTTCTCTTAAATCTAAAACTTTTTTTTCAGTTAACTCCTTCCTTAAATTCATCCCTTTCAAAACTCTCTTAAATTTGATAACTTCGTTTAGTAGCTGATCAAATTTTTCGATTCTTTTACTAGATTGCAAAATCATTTCGCGACCTTTCATAAGGACAAAGGCAATGTCACCCGAATTTATTTCATCATTTTCATAATTCAACTGACTCTTTAAACATTCACCCACTAAATTATGCCAATCTATAGCTTCTTGACTCACACCATGCGCTTCTAAAATTCCGCAAGTCATTTTTATGTCAAAGTTTTTTATAAATTCCTTCACTTCAGATTGTAAGGGTGTTAACGCAATAGGCTTTAGATCCATGTATTCTAGAACAAGTAAATCTTTATATGATGTAGATAAAGTAGCACCATGATCTATACTAAAGAGTTTATAGCTACCTAATTCATTCTTTAGACAAAGTACATTTCCTGAATGTCCATCACAATTACCAAACATTAAATCATAAACCATAATATATTGCAGGTCATTGACCTCAATTAGATTCAGCGCTGCACGATTGCAACTTCTAATCTCACTTAAAGGCTCAGCATTTTGAATAAATAATTGTACCGAACCCACCTGCCCCCCTATATTTACATAAGCTGTAAAAGGGATAGGAAATTTTTGATGATAGTTTACCAAGGAAGCCACTTGCTCTTTTTTAGCGCCCTCACCTGATTTAACTCCTTCGAGGCCTGTCTGTGAGCTTTCTCCACTTTCCGGTTTAAAAACCCATAATTTTTCACCAGCTTTATTTGTCAAAAAGTATGAATGGTTATTACCTTTTATTTCTTGGCCTTCAACATTAGAAGTGATTGGAATTTTTCCTATTCCTTCTTGTTTTAAAATTATACTTTGAATGGAATCATTTAACAATCCATACATTGCTTTAACATCAAATGGAAATTCATGTTCTAAAGAATTATCAACCCCTTTTAAAAGCTCATGAATTAAAATTATTTTATCATCTTTTAATGGTTTTATCCCCTCTAGCAATTCTTTAGCAATTTTGTATATCTCAATATTCATGCTTTTAGAATCTGACGCATTTAGCAATCGTTCTGTGTAAAAATCACCAAAAATTTCCAAAGATTTTAAATATAAATCTTGCTGATTGAATTTTTCCGGCTTGAATAATGTCTTAATTTTACTAAAATCTAAGGGGTATTTAGTGTCATTTTGTATGTTAAATTTTTGAAGATTGATATAAAAATCATTGAATTCTGATTTTAAATCTTCCGTAACATCTATTTGTTTCCAATTTCCTTCCAATTTATTATGAGAAAATTCCCCTGTCTCAGCATGGATCCAAATATGTTTTAATGATTCGTTCTTAGGCGAACGCAAATCCATGTTAATAGATTCTATTTGTTTAAAACTTAAATTTATATAGAAACCCATTAATTCCTCCAAATAATTGACATAAACAAAACAGAACACAAAACAATTATAACTTTATTATAACAGATTGATTTTTAATATTAGTAATTTTTTTACAGAAATCAAATGGATAGCGAATTAACCAATTTTTAATTTTATATTTATCATACCTTAATAAAGGTAACGTAACATTCAACCTTTTATAAGAGTATTCGTGAGAAGGCAAAACAACGCTTCTATTTTTGCGAGCACTAATTTTATATATTTTATTAATTACAATACTTTATAATAAGAATATGTATTGATTTTATTGTAGTTAGTTTATTAACAGCAATCAGGAGCATTTATGCACTCTACTAACGAAATATTTCAAAATCCATTATGGAATAAGATTTTTGAAAAAAGCGCAAGCTTGCAATCAGCTAGCAAAGACAGAATTGTTTTAAATGAAAAAGCAATAGATATCAATAAAGTTTTAGAAAATTCCCATGAACTATTATTACACCCTGAAAATTTGAACAAAAAAGAAATTAAACAGTTAAAAAAAGGGCTTGTGGAGATTAAAACTCAACTGAATAATCATGGAAAAATTGAATTACAGTTTACAAATGAAATCAACAATTGTGAAGATGCTTTAAAGCTAAAAAAATCAAATCTTGAAAGCTTCAATTTAACCCAGTTGACGAAAATCGAAAATATTGAAGAAGCTGACATTAGCAGCATCTGCGAATCGATGGAAATTTTACTGTTAGAAGATTATAAAATGGACGAAATGATTCTATTGCTTAAAGATGATGAGGCTGCTTCTAATAGATTACTGAGTAAAAAAAATTAATTTTCAAATGCAATCGACATTTTAAATAAAAAAAATAATAAATTTTCTATTATTTATAAACCCTTAAGCTTAATTAAATCCAAATATTCAAAAGGCGAAGAGATTAAAGGAAAGTACATAGAAGAGTTGAAAAATCTAATACTAGATAGTGTGCCGGAAAACAGCTATTTAAAAAAAGTATTTAAATTTGCTAAAAAACAATTTAACGATTGCATTTCTAAAACGTTAGGTAAAAACATATCCAATTTAATGGAATTTAACATAAGTACTTATAAGCAAGTTTTTTTTAGTCGTTTTGAACATTTAATTGATTCAAAAAGAGACATGCCGGGGGCAACTGATAAAAAAATGAGAACAAATCTTTACATAAAAAGACATACGAATTTTATCAATACCAATGTTTCAAAATATAAAGAAATTTCATTAGACATCATAAAAAAAGACTCGCAAATTTACAGTGAATGGATTGATAAAAGAATGAATTTATCAGGTACTGCAAGTGGAGTCTCTACCGAAGTTATAGAAGATGATGTAAAAGATGCAGCAATAAGAAATTGGAAACAGGTAAACATGGAAATTGCACTTTTTGCAAAAGAAGGAAAAGAGCTTACATTAGATAACATTTGCTATTTCCACCAAATTTTAGCAGCTGACCAACCTAATAATGATGGCGTACCTGGTCAATTAAGAACAATGGATATAAATTCAGGACCAAAATGGTATTTACCGGGTGATCTTGTAAAGGAAGCTGTCGATGAATATATGAAATGGTTTAAAGTTGAAATGGACAATTTAACAAGTGATCAACCGATTAAAGTTGTTGAGTTTTCAGCCCTTGCCTACCAACGTTTTCTTAGCATCCACCCTTTTAGTGATGGAAATGGAAGGATTTCAAGGTTTATCATGGATTATGTTTTGCAAAAATTTGATTTACCTCCATGTATGTTAAGCTCCGAAACGGTTTCTGTGGCAGTTTTTACAAATATGAAAGATGAGAAAAATATTCATCCTCTTGAATGCATTCTAAATGTGATGAAAGGAATGCAAACTTCCTTGGAATTTGTTTTTGAAAACTCTGATAAAATCCATTCTAATGAGAAAAAATAAACATTGAAATATTAATAATGATTTGTTATATTATGTAAAGAAACGGAGATTTTTATGATTACAAGTACTTTTACTAGTAGAGATATTTCATTTATAAATAGTAATATTATCTTTGATAACGTTCCTCATGAAGGCTTGAAAAGTAATACTGAAGTTGCCTCTTTGGAAGTATTTAAAGAAGTAAAGGAAATGGCCCGTAATCATGAAAATTTAACTTCCAGAAGAATTAAATCATGGCAATCAAGATTGTCGGTTAACAATAAATCAAACACTGCAAAACTTGAAGCTTTTATCCAAAATATCAATTCCGACTTAGATGAACAAAGGGACAATCACAGTTTACTAAAGACTGTAACTTTGATTTCAAAAACCATCTTCGATTTTGAAAAATTACTTGCCTTTGAAGAAGCAAACGGCCTTCTTGCTCGTATGCTTGGCAATTATGTCGCAATTTTTTCTAATGTTCCAATAATTGTATTTAAGCCTCAGGACGAAGAAGCTTATACTTTAGCTTTATCCAAAGATGATCCAGAAGAATTTACACGTTTTATTGCAAAAAAAATCAAAGAAGTGGCTTACGATTACATGGGAAATATTTGCGATCTAGTTAAAACTAATCCAAATTCAGGAATTTACCAGCATCCTGCCACCGGAAAGAAAATGATCGTCGAGTGGCACGAACTCAACCGCCTATAATTCCAGAGTATACCTCATACATGAAAAAAATTATGCCTCTATAATCTGTACCTTTTCGATTTTTTACAGGATATGCAGGATCGCTTCGCGGCAGGATCGCTAAAGCGGCAGGATATTAACAACCTCAAGGGTTTATTATAGGTTGATAATATCCTGCCGCATTAGCGATCCTGCCGCGAAGCGATCCTGCATATCCTGTGAAAAATCGAAGAGGTTGTAATTGGAAGTTTATGAAACTTATGTTAATTGGCCTAATTAGACTTTATCAGCTGACCATCAGTCCATTTCTTGGAGCAAATTGTAAATTCACCCCATCCTGCTCAAATTACGCCATTTTAGCCCTCAAAAAGCATGGTTTTTTTATGGGTGTATGGCTAACAACAAAACGCATTGTTCGATGCAATCCTTGGAGCTGCCCCCTAAATCACGAGGATCTCCCTTAACTTTAGTACTTTACATTTAATTTTTTACTCCTCAATGTCAAATTATAAGTGGAAATCAAGGAGGTTTTTATGTTTAGTCATACTGTACCGGATGTTGATCGATATATTGTGTCTTATTTTAACATCAAAGAACTTTGCAATGCATGTGCCGTCAGTAAAAAATGGCGTCAAGAATTAACTACAGATGCAATATGGTCAAAATTCTATTCCAATATCAAGCTGGAAAATAATTTAAGCTATAAACAACATTTTAATTCACGAGGGATAGTTTCAATCAATGGGCTGATTAAGCGGATTGAAGAATTTAAAGCAGAAGTCCCTTCCCACCAAAATGGGGAACTTCATTGTTATTTTCCAAAAGTGACCAAATGCCACGTGAACATTAAAATTAAAAATGATAAACATCCCCTCCATGCTCTTCGACCCTCCATTAAAGAGCTCTATTGGTTTATGGAAGTCAACTCTTTCGATCGACCCGTTAAAGACATGTTTACTTTAACAAACGATTGCACTTACATTATCCATACAAGAATGCCAAATAATATTCGTTTTAAATATATGCTAGATAAAATCATTCTTATTTTAACAGGAGCAGAAGAAATGTCTCCCCGTAAAACTTACGCTACAGAATTTATTGAAGATGGATTTTAAGAATGGTACCCGGTTTTAAGACATCAGAGTTTAATTGATTGATTTTCTTTAATAATTCGATGTCAATATCGTAGCGCCGTGAAATTTTCCATAAGGAATCCCCCTCTTGTACCACATAAAGGGTTTCTCTGTTCGAAGGGTTGATCCCTTCAATATTTTTTATTCCATGATTTGGAACTGTAACATTTGCCATAGTTTCAAAAGGAATAGCGGTTTGTTCGCGAGTTTTTTTTAAAGATAGATTAGCCGGAAGAAACTTTGTTAAAGCTTGCTCATAATGAAATTTTTCAGGGATTACTTCACCTGCGTACCCATAAAGGCGAATAGTGGCCATTTTCCAAACGGCATCGCTTCTTGGACTTGTTAATAAGGCCAGAGCAAATTTCCCGGCATCATGGGTGTTTTCCGTTAATAAGGAGAGCATTTTGATGACATGCTCATCATCCAACTTTCGGACCATTGCGGGGCCGTCTGTTTTAAGAAGTAAATAAGCTGCAGCCTTAGAATTGATTTTTATATATTCCAACAAAAAATGCTGTCGTCTAGCTGCAGTTAAATCGTGGGATTGTTTTTGATGTTCTGAAAAGCTTGAGAGCATAACAAAACTGCCGTCCAATAACACATTTAAAATTTCAGATTTTTCAATTCCAATTTCTGAGCGATTAAATAATGTTTCAACCGAAAGAAATTCAGGTGTCAAATAAAATGCATCTGCTAAAAAATGATCTCCATTTTTTTTATTTTTTAAGTTTGAAAATAAACCTTTTGGTGTTAGTGGCCAGCGCTCTCTTTTTGCAAAACGCATGATACTTTCAAATTGCTTATCGGACAATCCGGGATAAACTAAAACTTTTGCTTGTTTGCCATCTTTTTTTAGGCCAAAAGATAAAATTCGAGCTTGTGTGGGTTGAACATCGTCAAGGAGGGCACGCCGTAGATCAAAATGATGGAAGGTTACAAGGCAGCTTAACGCCAAATCCCTAACGGCATACCCGCTTTCAACAAGTTCAGCATGAGATAATTTTGTTAGAAGTGATTCAAAACTTAAAGATTTAAAATAACGGATAATTTCCTCGTTGCTATGATCCATTGCCACGGGAACTTGTTGTTCATCAATATTTGCAGGTTTTAGCTCAAAATAAGGGGTTGGGGGTCTTTCCCGGATCATTCCGTAAAAAAAAAATGAGGCTAAAACAATATTTAAAGCCCCGCTAAGAAATAAACATTGAGTAAGTTTTCTTATTTCTTTGCGATCATTTTGCATTTAATCTTTTCTCTAAATCTTTTAATTCCTTATCGATCCCTTCGGGAAGTTTACTTTTAAATATTTTAAAATAATCAGATAACCCCTTAGCTTCCATTAACCATTCAGCATCATTAACTTCAAATAATTTTTCGAAATTTTTTTGGTTAATATTTAAATAGCTAATATCGAAGGAATTCATAGAAGGTGTTAACCCGATGCTTGTCCTATTCACTTGTGATTCATTAGGTGAAGTGCATCTTTCAAATATCCATTTTAATACACGGCTGTTTTCACCAAATCCCGGCCAGAGCCACTCACCATTTTCATCTTTCCTAAACCAGTTAACAAAATAGATACGAGGTAATTTGTCAGGCTGCTGGTTTTCTCCAATTTTTAACCAATGTCCAAAATAATCTGCCATATTATAGCCGCAAAATGGAAGCATCGCAAAAGGATCATGTCTTAATTTTCCAACTTCGCCAATAGCTGCGGCTGTTGTCTCGGAGGCAACGCTTGACCCAAGAAAAGTCCCATGCTGCCAATTAAAGGCCTCATAGATAAGAGGAACAACTGTTGATCTTCTGCCACCAAAAATGATGGCTGAAATGGGAACACCTTCAGGATCTTCAAAATGTTCATCTACAACCGGGCATTGTGTAATAGGGGCTGTAAATCTTGAATTTGGATGAGCAGCTTTTGTTTTTGATTCAGGTGTCCAATCATGTCCTTTCCAATCGATTAAATGATTTGGTGCCACATCACTCATGCCTTCCCACCAAACATCACCATCATCGGTTAGGGCAACATTTGTAAAAATCGTATTTTTTTCAATCGATTTCATTGCATTTGGATTAGATTTCATGGATGTTCCCGGCGCAACACCAAAAAAACCGCTTTCAGGGTTGATCGCATGCAGTCTTCCATCTTTTCCAAACTTCATCCAAGCAATATCATCGCCTACAGTTTCAACTTTCCAACCCGGCAAAGTAGAAGTTAACATCGCTAAGTTTGTTTTTCCACAAGCACTTGGAAAAGCGGCTGCCATATATTTTTTTTCACCTTTTGGGTTTGTAATTCCCAAAATAAGCATATGTTCTGCAAGCCAGCCCTCTTCTTTTCCCATCACAGAAGCTATTCTTAAAGCAAAACATTTTTTACCAAGTAAGGCATTTCCACCGTAACCACTTCCATAAGACCAAATGGCTTTTTTTTCAGGAAAATGAACAATATATTTCTCTTTACTGCAAGGCCATGGCACATCGTCCTCTTCTTTTTTGATCGGCTTTCCAACAGAGTGAAAGCAAGGAACAAATGCACCATCTTTAAGCACATCTAAAACTTTTTTTCCCATACGGCTCATAATGCGCATGTTGCAGACAACATATGGCGAATCTGTAATTTGAACACCAATGTGGGCGATTTCAGACCCAATAGGACCCATGCTAAACGGAATCACATAGAGCGTTCTTCCTTGCATGCAACCATTAAAAAGACCGGTAAGGAGTGTTGCCATTTCTTTTGGATCTCGCCAATTGTTGGTGGGACCTGCATCTTCTTTTTTGGCTGAACAAATAAATGTTCGATCTTCAACCCGTGCAACATCATCGGGAGTTGATCTGCAAAGATAACTATTTGGACGTAATTGATCGTTTAATTTTATCATGGTTTTGGACTTGACCATTTTATCCATCAGCTCATTATATTCTTCTATAGAGCCATCGCATAATTTGACATCACTTGGGCGACATAGGGCTACAGCATCATTGATCCAGTCAATGAGATTTTGATTGGTTGTCCAGCCTTGAAAATTAATTTCCGGTACCATCTAGTTAGCCTTTCTTTTTTTAAATTTATCTAGGTACTCCAAAGCTTTTCCGGTGCCAAGACAGACTGCAAGAAGAGGATTTTGAGCAATAATAACAGGTAGTCCGGTTTCTTTAATCAATGTTTTATCAAGGCCCTTGATTAATGCACCCCCACCAGCCACAACCATGCCTCGATCGACAAGATCGGCTGCAAGTTCAGGAGGACATTTTTCTAAAAGAAGTTTGACGTTTTCAATAATTTGCTGGATGGGTTCTGCAAGACATTCTCTGATTTCGACTGAATTAATCCTTTTCGTTACCGGCAATCCCGCAACCTGGTCTCGTCCTCGAACTTCCATTTCAAGTTCGTTACTGCCCAGAGGATAAGCAGAACCGATCGTCATCTTAATATCTTCTGCAGTTCTTGGACCGATCATCAAATTATAAGTACGTCGCATGTAATTGATGATGCACTCATCAAATTCATCCCCGGCAATGCGTAAAGACCTTGACTCTACAATTCCTCCAAGAGAAATAATGGCAATCTCTGTGGTTCCACCCCCAATATCAATAATCATGCTGGCTGATGGCTCATGAACCGGAAGGTCAACGCCGATCGCTGCTGCCATCGGCTCTTCAATCAAATAAACTTCTTGTGCACCGGCATGAAGGGCGGAATCCTCGACGGCTCTTTTTTCAACTCCGGTAATTCCTGAAGGAACGGCAATAAGAATTTTAGGGCGAAACAAACTTCTTGCAGGTGTCACTCTTTTAATTAGAGCCTTAAGCATCCCTTCGGCAATTTCAAAATCAGCGATCACCCCATCTTTCATGGGGCGAACGGCTATGATGCGCTGCGGGGTTTTTCCAAGCATTTCTTTTGCTTTTTTCCCAACAGCAAGCACTTCGTTTGTTTGAGAATCGACAGCCACAACAGAAGGTTCTGCCAGAACAATTCCTTTACCGCGTACAAACACAAGGGTATTGGCCGTACCAAGATCTATACCGATATCATTTGAAAAAACTCCACGAAACTTATTAAGTTGTCCGAAAGCAGAATTATAGAGTTTACCGGCAAAAGATTTCAGGTTTAATGGTTGTTGTGATTTTTTGCTCATTTATTTCCTTATGTTTGAAGCAATTCTAAAACTTCTTCCCAAGTCAATTTAGAAATCGCTTCTTCATCGGAGTTAATGACTTTTTTAACGAGTCCTCTTTTGCGGTTTTGCAATTCTAAAATTTTCTCTTCGATTGTATTTGATGTTACTAGTTTATATGATGAAACTGAATTTTTTTGTCCTATGCGATGCACTCGATCTGTTGCTTGATTTTCAACAGCCGGATTCCACCACATATCATAATGAATCACAGTATCTGCTCCGACCAAATTCAACCCGGTTCCCCCAGCTTTTAAGGATACTAAGAAAATCGGGATATTTGGATCTTCGTTAAATTTTTTAACAATGCTTAAGCGATTTTTACTGGAACCGTCCAAGTATTCAAAATTAATGCCTTTCTTTTGAAGATCATTTCTGATAATTGAAAGCATTTTTGTATACTGACTGAAAATAACAGTCTTATGACCGCCCTCCATCAAGGTTTGTAAAAGCTCCATAAGCATGTCATACTTAGAAGAATCACCCATCTCAGGATTTTCTTTGGCAAAAATTGCAGGATGGCAGCAGATCTGTTTGAGTCTTGTCAGTGTAGCAAGAACATGAATTTGAACTTTTTCAAATCCTTCTTTTTTCACAAGGCTTGATAATTCTTCACGTGCCGATTTTGCATAGGAATGATAAAGTTCTTGCTGAATTTCAGATAAATGGCAGCGATAAATAATTTCAGAAACATCCGGAAGTTCGCTCAATACATCCTTTTTCATACGTCGTAAAATAAAAGGTGAAATTTTTCTTCTTAAGATATCAAGATTATTTCCTACACTTGTGTTAGGATTTCTTATGTATTTTTCAAGAAAACGATCGTAGCTACTTAAAAGACCCGGCATAAGAAAATCGAATAAGCTCCAAAGTTCTTCAAGTGAGTTTTCAATAGGTGTTCCTGTTAAAATCAAACGGTGGGTTGCCTGAAGCATTTTAACGGACTTGGCATTTCTTGTGCCGCGATTTTTAATTGCTTGCGCTTCATCCAAAATGCAATAACCAAAAGGAAACTGCTTATAAAATTCGATATCTTTTTGTAAAAGGCTGTAGGAAGTGATAATCACATCAAAGTCTTTGATATCATTTAATAATTTTTTTCTTTGAGTCGGTGTGCCATCGACAGGTAGTGTGCGCAACTGTTGGTTGAACTTAAAAAATTCTTCTTTCCAGTTATAGACAAGAGAAGTCGGACAAATAATGATCGAGATGCTTTTTGGATGATCTTTTTTAAATTGGGTAATTGCAATGATTGCTTGAAGGGTTTTTCCAAGACCCATATCATCAGCCAACACTCCGGATAGATGCATCGAACGTAGACGCTCAAGCCAGCCCACCCCTTCCATCTGATAACCCCTAAGAGTTGCATTAATATTTAAAGGGATTTCCTTAGGAGTTAAATCATGCATTCCAATCATTTGATCCTGAATCATTTTTAACTTTTTCGTCATCGAAAATTCAATGGGTAATCCTTCAAACTGGGAAGCTTCAATGCTTGCAAGACTCCAAAGAGGGCGCTCTTCTTTATGATCATCAATCTGATTGATTCCTAAATCATCAAACACTTGCACAACAGGTAGGAGTTTATCAAGATCAAGAACAAGGATTTTATTCCCTTTATGTACATTTTGATTATCAGAACCTGTTTTTCTCTTTCCTTGCGTTTTACGAGGCAGCTCTATGAAAGCTTTTTTAGAAGAAACACATTCCCATAGAAGATCTAGGGTTACTCCTTTTAAATTTCCATTTACTTCCAATTCCAATTCATAGGAATCAATTCTGTCTAAAGATCTTAAGGATAACTTAAAAATCGTTTCATCATAAATGAATTGATCAAGCAAGTTTTCCGGACAATTAAATTTTACCAGATTTTGATAGCTAGGAATAATCTCGGTCATGAATTCAATAATTTTTTTATCATTTTTTGACGAATAAATTCCTTGAATCGGATTATAAGTAAAATCTTGAAATAGATCGTGAATAATTTTTTGCTCTTCAGTTAGGTTTCTTGCTAAAATTCCCTGTTCTGTAATAAATGGAAAAATCGAATCTACACTTAAGTTTGATGAAGCAGCAGGAACCTTAATGTTATCGTAAATAAATTGAAGGGTTGCTTCAAGCTCCCCATTTAAATAACTGATTTCACATTCAGCACCTAATGTTCCAACAAAAGGCAAAGTCACAAACCGTTCAATAATTTCCTTATTTGCAACCTCTGCAAAATGCATAAGCTCCGGTAATGAATTTTCTACAAATGATCCAAAAAGAGGCTCAGGAATTGTCACATCGCGAATGGAATTTAAGTTTCTTAAATGCTTTCTCTTGATGTTGGATGCAAAGCGATAATAAGTATTCTGATAAATCATCCCGGGACTTGCACACTCAAACAATAGAATATCTTCAAAGGGTATGGAAGAGCCTTGATTGATAATAAGTGACGGTTTTAGTAAAATCTTTGGAGCTGAAGTTTCAAGATATTCAAGCTCAAAGCGAATAATTGCAGGATATACTGAAATTCTTAAAGGCTCCTCAAGTGTCTGTGAGTAAAAACAAGGAATGATTTCAGATTCAATATCGCCGTCCTGATCATTGCTCAATCTATTTTTTGAACAACTGATTGCTAAATCGAATGCATGGGTTAAAATAGCACCAAATGATTCTGATTCAATTGTTGCAATACGCAAATTACGATCTTCATTTTGGATATCAGGAAATCTTGCAAAGTCCAAAATGAGTTTTAAGATTTCAAAATCATGTTTATCAAATGAATTTTTTACAAAAAAATACCTTTTGCTGCCAATATAGAGAGGCTCTTCATAGCGAACTGCATCTAAAAATTCTTTTATGTTCATTATGTTAAGTGGTTTAGAACGAAAAGGCAAACGAAGGGCAAGTTGAATTTCTACATTATTGCGTCTGTTATTTCCTTGTGGGCACGTAAATATAACAGCAAGCTCTGCCCTATCGGCTGTAACTTCATGAAATGGTATAAAAAATGGGGACTTTCCAAGCACTTCTGCTGCTCCCACATATTCTTGAAGAACTTCTTTCTGATATTTCTTGCCTCGCCTCACAATTTCTTTTGTTTCAGCCTCTTTAATGGTTTCTCGAAGAGTGATTTTTTCTTCCTCATCAATCGCTTGAGACTTATCAAGATCAGCTTCTTTTGAATACTCAATTAAAATCGAATCGAAATGCTCTTCAAGATAAAATAAAATGGCTGCCAAATGGGAACAATCATACTTGTAGGGGCAATCGCAATCTGAATCTACAAGGATGGATTCGCGTCTTTCAATTTCAATTTCACTTTGGTAGGTATTATCAAAACTCCCCGTGACAAGACAGCTAATGCGAACATTATTGGATTGTAACTTGATAATTTTTGCAGAAATAACCATTTTTTTATCAAAAAGTGCTTTTCCCTCTTTTAAAATTCCGGGAGGAATATCTTGCTTTAATTTGCGAAAATTTAACATGACGACTCTCTTAACTGTGTTTGAAATCAAAAGGGGTTAAAAACAATCCTATACGCAAAGGAAACCCAGGTTAAACTGCTTACGCGCGCAGTATATAACTCACGTCACAACTTGTCATTAAAAAAATTCAATTTTTTACCAAAGAGATTACAAAGAGCTCTTTTGTTCACCACAAAGAAGACTTATTAGTACCTACTTGGGGGGATTTTTTTTACAACAAAGTATACCGTCTTGGTGAGATTTTTTTACCGCGAAGGACGCGAAGAAGCGCAAGCTTCGCTGCGAGGAGAAACGCGAAGGAAGCGCGCTTGAAAGCGCGAGGAAGAAGAAGAACAAAATAAGCTTTTTTTTAACACAAAGACGCAAAGGCGAGAAAGAAGGTTTTACGTATTTATTCTTTTTACACGCTTTCAAGCGCGCTTTCTTCGCGTGCCTTCGCGTCTTTCTTCGCGTTCTTCGCGGTAAAAAAATCCCCCCAAGACGATATCCCTTCGTGGTAATACTTTTATTTTCAAAATGGTTTTTTTTGTGTGGTGAAAATTTTTGCTTGCTGAAAAATCTTATTCCCATTACAATCACCGTTTTTCAAGACTAATCTGTCTTGTGAAGTGCGGGCGTAGCTCAGTGGTAGAGCATCACGTTGCCAACGTGAGGGT
>JBBSJT010000065.1:0-13790 GCA_038257035.1 Chlamydiia bacterium | reverse complement strand
ATCTGATGAAGAATTGTTCAATGAGAAATTCTGAGAACATGTCATGATAGCCTCCTAAGTGATAAATTGCAAACTTATACTACTTAAGAGGTTATATGGGAAATCAAATGTCAAGAAAAAGATGTGTCCGACTGTAAGGCCAGGTCTCCGCACTCCAAATTAGCAAATTTTCGAAACTCTAATAAGCGAATCTCCAATTAAGGACTTATATTAAGTTCTGGTAATGCGCTTGGCGTTGTAGAGGACTATTAGACTGCTTATCATCATGGCAAAGGTTGCAAAGATCGGAGATAGCAAACCAAAAACGGCCAGCGCAAGACCCACAATATTATAGAAGAAGGCCCAAAATAAGTTTTGCTTTAAAATGGAATGTCCAAAAGACCCTAGGTTTTTTATCTTTAGCAATGTGCGTAAATCGTTCGTCGTTAGCAAAATATCAGAGACTTGAATAGAAATGTCTGTTGCCGTAACAACCGAAATGCCGATCTGTGCCTCGGTAAGTGCCGGCGCATCATTGATACCATCTCCCACCATACAAACAATATGGCCTTCGGCTTTTAAGGAAGTTATAAATTCTTTTTTTCTTAAAGGGGTAAAGCCGGCATGATAGGCATCAAATTTAATAGCATCTGCTACCAAAGAAACTGCATTTGTTGCATCTCCTGATAAAAGAATTGTCTTAAGCGGCTTTAATGATGCTATAAGCTCTTTTACACCTTCACGGATCGTGTCACCTAAGTGAAAAATTGTTTTTAGCTTATAGTTCTTAGCAAAATAAACTTTGGAAGAAACAATATTATGATCGTTTGAAGTGTTATCTTCTTCCATCTCTTCAAAACTCACACCTTCAAGCTTTAGAAATTCGAAAGATCCTAGATGATAAATATCCGAACCAAAAACAGCCCTCAAGCCGCGTCCTGGAATTTCTTCCAATTTTTCTAAAGCAAAGGCTGTTTCTTGAATGCATTTTGCAATACTCAAAGAAATTAGATGTTGAGATTGGCTTGTCATCGATTTTAATAGGGCACATTCATGAGTCGTTAATTTTTCAAAGCCTTTAATGATTCTAAAATTACCTGTAGTAATGGTGCCTGTTTTATCGAAAACAAAAACCGTTTCTTTGCCTAAAAATGGTAAAACCGCCCGATTCCTAACAATAGCATTAGAGGTTCCAAGTGCATTCATCAAATAGGATTCTGCAAGAGGCGCCGCAATGCCGATTGCACAAGGGCAGGAAATTAAAATTACCGATAAAGCATTAATGAAGGCTGTTTCGGTATCTCCTTGTAAAAAGAAATAAACAGCGGTTAGTGTGGCAATGCATAAAACAAGAGGCACAAACCAAGCAACAATTATATCCACCAATTGCCGAGATTTTGGTTTGGATTTTAATCCCGCTTCAACTAAATCAATAATGCGTTTTAGGGCAGATTCCTGATCTGTCGATACGGCTCGTATGGTTAACCTGCCATTTTGTAAAATAGAACCCCCAACTACCTTAGAATTCTTTTCTTTTAAAACAGGATTAGACTCACCTGTCATTAGTGATTCATCTAAATAGCCGCTCCCTGATTCCACAATGCCATCAAGCGCTACCTTTTCTCCTTGGAATAGCGCAAAAAGATCATTTTTTTTAATTTCCTTAATCGGAACAAATTCCAGCTTTCCATCTTCAAAACATTTTCTGACGCGTCTTGGTACTGATGCATGCAGACGTAAAAGTGAATTTTTTGCTGAAAATTTTGCTTTTGATTCTAATATTTTACCAAGCAACATAAATGTGATGATAACAGCCATTGAATCAAAATAAACTTTAGTGCCATCTGTAATGAGTTCGTAGATTGATAACATAAATGAAGAGGCGACACCAAAAACAACAAGCGTTTCCATTCCATAAATGCCATATAGAATGGCGCTATAAAACTTCTTTAAAATCGGCCAAAAACAATAAGTAACAATTGGGATGGACATGAAAAATGAGAGAATTGCAAAAAGTTTTCCATACTCCAAGGGATCATAATCAAAATAGGAGGCATAAAGCGGGTAGGAAAACATCATGATGTTTAAAGAACAAAATGCTGCCACGATAAATTTTAAGTTAAGGGCTAGACCTAAGGGTTTATTTTCTGAATCTTCGAGTAAAACCGGTCTGTAACCGATATTTTCAATAATTTTTATAATTCTATCTTTTGAAATTAAAAGTTTTGAAAATTCGATAATGCCAAAATCGGTTGTATAATCGATAAAACAACTGATCACACCTTTTTCACGCAGCAAAATTAGGTTGATGACTTCAGCACAAGATGGACACCACATATTGCCAATTTCAAGATGGAATTTTTCTTCAGAATCCCCTGCTTTACAAAATTTGGATTCAATTTGTTCAAGAAGATCGGGATTTGTTATGAGTCCCGACTTAACTGCTTGAACGTAAATAGGATGTTTTTCGAATTGATCTAAATGATTTTTTGCTTTAAGAATTTGCCAGACAGCATGACAACCATGACAGCAAAAAGAATTTTCTTCCTCAACAATCAGATTTTTAAATATTACAGAGCTGCATAAAGTGCAATTTTTTTTAGTCT
This sequence comes from Chlamydiia bacterium, assembly GCA_038257035.1. Lineage (GTDB taxonomy): Bacteria > Chlamydiota > Chlamydiia > Chlamydiales > Parachlamydiaceae > JBBSJT01. The sequence goes on along the minus strand of JBBSJT010000065.1, from coordinate 11,205 downwards.
GGTGCAAAACCATTCGTATCCTATATATGTGACTACAGAGGGCAATTCCATTATGAATAGCAATATCATCTTGAGACAGAATAACCTTGATGCCTATTTACCGAAAGATATCTTTTTTGAAATCTCATCAGTTTTAACTCATAAGGATTGGATTACGATAGGAAGAGTGTGTAAATTATGGCAAGAACATAGCAACTATGACATAATTTGGAAACGCTATGCAATGAAATGCTGGCCTGATTATGTAAAATTGCCTGAAATTAGTTGGAAACAACATTTTTATTCAAACTTTAAGGGTTCATTTTATAATTCTTTGAACCAATCAAGTGCCGGATTTCATTGTGCAAAAAATAATATACTTTATTTATTTAAACCTGATAATACGTTCCCCATTTTAAAAAAAAGTACTCACACAGGTTCTATTAATCAAATAATTATTCATGGCTTCTTAGACCCGATTTACATTATTACATGTGCGTCGGACGGTTATGTTAAAATATGGAATAATAACGTTGATGAGGATTGTTTATTTGAGAAGAAAATCCATTCAAGAGGTATTTCTTGCATGGAGCTTATTAAAGACAGGCTTTTCACAGGTTGTGAGGACGGCTCTATTAAAGTTTGGAAATTAGAATTTAATCAAATCTATTCATTAAAATTTATTACAGAATTAAAAGCAGATGATGAGGCAATCACTTGCTTAAAAATTAATAAAGAAAATCCCTTTTCCCATCAAATTTGTTCAGGATCAAGAGACGGCACGATTCGCATTTGGGAAATGATAAACAATGGTGAGTCTTTTTTAAGTCAAACCCTTAAATGTCATCAATCGGCAATTACCGTATTAAAAATGCAAAAAAGAACGAATTGTTTAATTAGCGGATCTATCGATAAAACCATTAAAATCTGGTCTAACAATCTAAAAAAACTTTATGAATGTGTTCAAACCCTTAATTATCATAATTTTACAATAACTTCACTGCTTGCAAACCCTCTATCACCTTTTTTCTATTCTACAGATAATACAGGTCACATTGCCGTATGGAGATACTTTGAACAAAAATGGTATCTTGAATCGACAGCTAATAATAATGGTGTAATATATGATATTAAATTTAAAGAGAAACGACCACAGGTCTTCGATTTTACCCATTTTTTTGCATTGGGGGCTGATGGTGAAATTGGTGGTTGGACCATTGAAGACCAACCTGTCGACCAAACAACAACATAAATAACAGTTTTTTTTTCTTAAGTATCAGCACTGTTTCGCGGTTTAAAAATCTAGACTTAGATGGTAATTTTTTTTTGGGAGAAATAAATATGATGTCAAAGAAACAATTTAACTTGAAAAAGAATAGGTCGTTATGCAAAATGAAAAAACTCGTTCTGTAAAAATAAGGTAACTACCATGCGAAGATCAATATGCTACTGCGAACCAAGTCAAGCCATCGCCGGTGAAACAAACACTTGGATGTTTATTTACACTACTTCTGTAGCCTTGCCAAAAGGTACAAAAATGAAGTTCGACCTGATGAGCAACGGTCGTGATTTGGACTGGGAATTTCCAACAAGTAATCTCAAAAAAACAAAAAACGTTATATTTGCCAAACTCGATAATGGTAAAGTTTTACAAGCTAAAGAAATTGAAACGCCAAATGCAGTAAATCCCTCTTTTGAATTTATAACTCCGGTTGAGCTTCCTTTAGGAAGCAATTTTACAGTTGTTGTTGGATCGCCAAAAGAAGAAAAAAGCAGCTTTAGAACTAACGGAACAAGAACTCAAACAAATACGCAACGAAGACGCTTGTTTCATCTTTACATTGATGCTACCGGAAAAGGACGCTACGATGAGCCTGAAGTCTTTTTTATGGATGTCAAAGGTGCAGAATTAAGCAATATTCGCGTTTTAACCCCCTCCTTTGTTGCAAGAAATAAGCGCTTTGATGTGATCGTCCGTTTTGAAGATCAATATGGTAATTTAACAAATGAAGCCCACGAAGATACCTTAATTGAATTATCATATGAAAATTTAAGAGAAAACCTTAAATGGAAATTATTTGTTCCGGAAACAGGATTTATATCGTTACCAAATCTCTATTTTAATGAAGCCGGCATTTATACCATTTGCCTGGAAAATTTATTTACAAAAAAAGTATTCAAATCCCCTCCTGTAAAATGCTTTGCGGATAATACAAAACATCTTTTTTGGGGCTTGCTTCACGGCGAATCTGAAAGAATTGATTCTACAGAAAACATTGAAAGCTGCTTGCGCCACTTCCGTGATGAACGTGCATTGAATTTTTACTCCTCTTCATCTTTTGAATCTCAAGAAGAAACCCCCAATGAAATTTGGAAGTTAATCACGCAAAATTTAGCGGAATTTGATGAAGCTGATCGCTTCACTACATTGGTTGGATTTCAGTATCCTGGCGAGGCCACAAAAGAAGGAACCAGACAATTTATTTACGCAAAAGACAATAAAACTCTTCTTCGTAGAAAAGATCCAAAATATAGCAGCCTTTCAAAAATCTATAAGTCATTTACACCAAAAGAGATAATCTCAATTCCGACATTTACTATGGGTAAAGGGTTTGATTTTGACTTTAAAGCTTATGAGCCTGATTTTGAACGAGTTGTAGAAATTTACAATGCTTGGGGATCATCTGAATGCACCAAAAAAGAAGGGAACACAAGACCGATTACGGGTGGCAATAAAAATGGAATTGGGGAAGCTCAAGAGGGCTCTATTCAAAAAGCACTGCTACGCAATTGCCGTTTTGGGTTTGTTGCCGGTGGTCTTGATGACCGTGGTATTTATTCTGATTTCTTTGAAGGCGACCAAGTTCAATATTCTCCGGGAATGACAGGTATTATTTCAGCAGAGCATTCACGTTCCTCTATGATCGAGGCTTTATATAATCGCTCATGCTACGCAACAACCGGTGAGCGGATTATTGTGGGTCTATATTTAGCAGGACTTCCTATGGGTTCAGAAACCAGTACTGCAACTAAACAAGGGCTTATTGTCAATCGCCATTTGTCAGGATATGTAGCAGGAACTGCCGCTCTAAAACAAGTTGAGATTATTCGAAACGGCAAGGTCATCAAAACTTTTGAGTGTCACGAATATAACATGAATTTCACTTTTGACGATCTTTCTCCGCTTGATAAAGCTGTTATTGATGCTAAAGACAAAAAACCTCCCTTTGCTTATTACTATTTACGTGTTACACAAGCAGATGGACATATGGCATGGAGTTCACCTATCTGGGTCGATTATATTCCTCTTGTTCTCAAAAAACCTGATAAAAAACCTGCGGTTCTAAAACCAATCAGCAAAAATGATTTTCTTGGTGATGATTTTGAAGATGATTTTGATGAAGATGATGAAGACGATGATTTTACAGAATTAGAGGATGATGAAACTCATGGATAATTTAATTCTTACATTAACTATAGCTTTTGTATTGATTGCTATTGCCTTGGCACTGCTTGGGGTTGGCTGGCTTATTACGGGTAAGTCAAAGATCAAACCAGGAGCTTGTGGAAGACTACCGAATAAAAACAAAGATGATTCATGCGGTGATAAAACATCGTGTGGTCTTTGTGAAAAAGATAAATCAGATTGCGAAGAAGATAAATCGGATACAGACCCAAAGATGTAACCAAAGGCACAACATTGACTTACAGAAAAGATGACCCTGAATCGATTCAAAACATGTTCGGCAGCATTGCAAAAAAGTATGATAGAACCAATGCGATTCTATCTTTTCAAATGCACCGTTATTGGAATAGTCAGCTCATACATCAGGTGACTGACGCCCATAACCCTGAAAGCTTGCTTGACCTATGTTGTGGAACCGGGGAAATTGCTTTTACTTATTTGAAAAAGTCTAAACTGCCTAAAAAAATTTACATGCTTGACTTTTGCGAAGAGATGCTTGAATGTGCTCGTCAAAAAGCTTTGAAGTCAACTTTTAACAACCATCAAATTTCATATATTCAAGCAAATGCTGAATTGATTCCGCTAAATGCTGAAACGGTCCAATCAGCAACTGTTGCTTATGGTATAAGAAACATCAAAGAACCAAAAAATTGCATCGATGAAGTGTTTAGAGTTTTAAAACCGGGCGGCACTTTTGGCATCCTGGAACTTACTCGCCCAACAAATCGCTTTTTACAGCTCGGCCACAAAGCGTATCTTAAAATGGTCCTTCCAATCATGGGACGTATATTTGGCTCCAATAAACAAGCTTACGAATACCTATGCAACAGTATCCATGCGTTTGTTAAGCCTGCAGATATTGAAGCGCTATTAAAAGAATCGGGCTTTACTCAAACCAGTCAAAAAAAACTTGCCGGCGGCATTGCAACCATCATCTACGGCAAAAAACCCCTCAACATCAAGTAATAGAACGCCCTACGTTTTTTTTCACCACAAAGAGTCTACCGTTTGTTAGCATTTTTTTTACCGCGAAGAGCGCGAAGAAGCGCAGCTTTGCTGCGGGAAGAAACGCGAAGAAGCGCGCTAAAAAGCGCGATCAGCGAAATTAATAGCACTTTGCATTCAAAAATTTTATGTAATTTATCTTACTTAGTCTTTCTCGCGCTTTAGCGCGCTTCGCGTTTCTTCCCGCAGCAAAGCTGCGCTTCTTCGCGCTCTTCGCGGTAAAAAGAGCCTCCTTAGCGGTTGAAATAAAACGGCAACTGCCCGTGAGGAATAAAAAAAAAGAAGGTCTTAAAGTGTTGCTGTAAAAGGGTTTCTGAAATATGTGATAAAAACACTTGAAATGGATATGCGAAATTGCTATAGTACCGTTCTTTAATGATCGCGTTCGGAGTATAGCGCAGCTTGGCTAGCGCGGCTGCTTTGGGAGCAGTAGGTCGGGGGTTCGAATCCCTCTACTCCGATAACTAAAACTCCTGCAATTGCAGGAGTTTTTTTTTGGCAAAATAAAATGATGATGCATACTCTTTTTTTAAATTGGATTTATTGGAATCCTAATCGCGATGCCTTTACAGTCCCCTTCATCAACCATCCTGTGCGCTGGTATGGCATTTGCTTTGCCTTTGGTTTTGTTATTGGCTACTTGATCTTTCGTCAACTCATGACAATTCGCCTTAAATTAAACAACAAACTTGAAACAAAAGATTTGGCCACAACTCTTAGCGATCGGATGATTTGGTTTGTCATTGGCGGAACGATTATTGGTGCGCGTTTGGGTCATGTCTTTTTTTACGAATGGCCACGTTATAGCCAAAACCCCCTTGATATCTTTAAAATCTGGGAAGGCGGTCTTGCAAGTCACGGCGGAACAATTGGCATTCTTTTAGCTTTATTCTTCTACAAAAAAATTGTACTCAAAAATTTTAAAGAAATTTCTTACATTGATCTTATCGATATGCTTGCTATCCCTACAGCTTTTGCTGCCTTTTGCATTCGTATTGGCAATTTCATCAATCAAGAAATTCTTGGAACAGCAACAAACCTTCCATGGGCTGTGATTTTTGGAGATCCCGCAGATGGTAGCGCAATCGTACCTCGTCACCCTGTTCAACTTTATGAAGCCATCACTGCACTTATAACATTTTTTATATTATATAGTCTTTGGAGCCTTAAAAAGGGCATGGTCAGACGTGGAATCATAAGCGGCCTATTCTTTATTTTAATTTTTGGATCCAGGTTTTTCATCGAAATCTACAAACTTCCATCGAGTTTAATGATGGATGAATCATGGCTTCAAACAGGTCAACTTTTGAGTATTCCTTGCATCGTTCTTGGAATTCTTTTACTTTTCTTCGGAAACTGCAACTGTAAAAATAAGTTATTTCGCAAAGTTTAAATAGACTATTGCATTTTTTATACTTTTACTTTATAATTTGCTTTATATTTAAACGATTAGACCGCAAACCTTAAGAAATTTTTAAGTTGGAGAAATAAAGTAAAAATGGCAAAGTTAATTTTTGATCATAATAATGAAGAAATCGATTTACCGGATGACTCACCACTAACTGAAGCTTGTGAAGAAGCTGGCGTTCCTTTTGCATGCACTGAAGGTGTTTGTGGAACATGTGTTATTGAAATTAAAGAAGGACATGAAAATCTTTCGGCACCAACTCAAGAAGAAGAAGATTTTCTTGGCGCAGGAACCGCGGACGAAAGACTTGCTTGTCAGTGCAAAATTAAATCAGGTTGCGTAAGAATTTTATTTTAAAAGGATAGTATCATGTCAACATCAAATCAAACGATCCATCGTCATATGACGATCGAAGAAATTTTATCGCTATTTCCTCATAAAGCTCAACGCTTAGCTCATGAGATCACAAGTGCAGGCCTTCATTGCGTTGGATGCCACGCGGCAACATGGGAAACACTAGAAGCCGGAATGCTTGGCCATGGAATGACTGTTGAAGCAATCGACCGTCTTGAAGGACGTCTTAACGCTTTATTAGCTGAAAAAGTTGATGCATCTACAATTACAATCACTCCAAGAGCTGCTGCAAAATACTTACAGATTCTTGAAGATGAAGGTAAGCTCGGATATGGCATTCGTTTTGCAGAAAAAATGGCAGGATGCAATGGTTTTGAATATCTTCTTGATTATTCTGAAAAAGCTAATGAAGATGATGTAACATTCTCATCTTGCGGAATAGAAGTTCATATTCAAAAAGATATGGTTCAACGTCTTGTTGGTGCAGAAATTGATTTTATCGATGGCCTACAAGGTTCAGGATTCAAAATCAGCAATCCAAACGTTCGCTCTTCATGCGGCTGCGGTACTTCCCACGGTTATTAATTTCCAAAGCGCAGGTTAAAACCTGCGCTTGTTTTCAACGGGGTAAAACCCCTTGTTAAATCTTTAAAAACAAATCTAATGTCAATCAATCCAAACACTCAATTCCCCTTAAATATTGATCAAGAAATTACGCAATTAAACAGAACATTCCAAGAATTTGATGCGATCGATAGAAAAAAGAAAATCAATAATCGCAACGATTTTTTGATTGATTCTGGTTTTTTGGCAACCATCGCATTTGCTTCGATAACAAGCGCATTTGCTTTCATGATATTTGCAGAGGGACAAACGGCTTTTGAAGAAATACGAATCCGTAAAGTTTCAGTTGAATATCCTCAAGCGGCTATAGTTCTGAGCTTGTTATTTTTTATGGGAGTTTCGAGTTTATTTTTTCTGGGACTTCGTGATAAAAATGATAGAAAGCTCGCTGTAGATCCTTTGGTTGCTAGATACTTAAAAGATAGAAAACTAAAAAATCCGCATTCTCTAGATTTTAGTGAAGATGTGAAACAAAACACATCGGAATATAATTATTTAAACAATTTTAAAATTGTTATGAATTCAGAAACAGGTAAAACCCTTCCTGATGATGTTTGGAATGTAATTTCCGATTATTATTTTAAAAAAATTCAAGATTAAACAGAACCTCTGTATTTCTGCGTCATATAACCATTTATTACCCCGGTAGGGGGCAACAGCTTTCAGCCCCGTGTGTAATGGAAGGCCGATAGGCCTGAAGTGAAACTCGGGGTATTTAGTAAGACCTTTAGATATTGGATACCTCATTTGTGTATTTATCTGCCTCATATAACCATTGAATCTATGTTCATTACCCCGGTAGGGGTAATAAAAAGGTTATATGAGGCGGATGGAGAATACAAATGACGTATCTAATCTAAAGTCCTTGCTGAATGCCCTAAATTTGGCATTTTATTGTTGCTTTTTATTTTTTATAACGTCCCATCCCTGTTCCCCAATAGCCTTAAATTTGGCACATACAATTTTCTCATTTTCCATAATTGATTCTATGGGTTCTTTTAAATATTTAGGGTAAGAAAGAGGGTACTCAAAATGCAAATCAGTAAGAGAATTATTTTTTCGTATTGTATTTGCAAAGAGGGTTACAATAGTATCATCTAGAGGATCGATGCATAAATTTAATACTTTTACACGACGTAATTGATTTCCCCCTAACATTTTTAAAAACAAAATCAAATTTATATCATTTGTTTTGTTAATCTTTATATACTGAACAAATGTAGAATGTGATTTAATGATTTGCGAAAGTAATAATGGGTCTTCCGAGGGGTGTAAATCCATTATTCGAAATATCTCATTTAAATTCATGTCCCAAAAAATTCGACAAACGCAATTTCTTAATGCTATACATCTTTCTTTTGAGCCATTCTTTGTCCACTTTTCAGTTTCACTTTTAAAAAATTTGTAATTGTCATAATTGGTAGAATTTGAGTGAATTCTTAAATCCGTGATTTCTAACAGTTTACATTCAAGCTGTTCCAGATCCTTTTGCGTTTTAGAAAATAGCGCAGTTGCTATAACAGGGTTTAGGTTTTTTCCCGTTTGATGAAGAGCATTCATGTCAGAAATAGGAAAATAGTTGATCACTTCATTTATAAGTTCATTTGGAAGCCAGGCTAAATAGCCCATATCTGTTGGTGTGGCAGATGTTTGAGAAATCATATAAACCCTTTAGTTTTAAATATTAATGCTTTAAAACTAGCACGTTAAATATTATATAACAACCTCTTATTAACAACAGTAAATGCCGGTTTTTCGAGCCTAACATAAAAGAGAATTCTTTACCCCTGCCGGGGTAATAAATGTAGTTCAACGGATGATATGAAATACAACTTAACACAAGCCGAACTTCGCACTCCAAATTAAGGCTTTTTAAAAAAATGGTGGAGGGGTACAATTTGTTTTAAAAAATAAAAAAGGGATGAAGGATGAACAGTTTGATAATGAATTCTTTACCGTACGAGGTTATAAGGGCTATTCAGGAACGATTACCCTTATACGAAAGAGCAGTGATTGCGCCACAAATTTCCAAAGATTGGTACGATGTAATCAGTCCCATGGATCATCAAGTGCACAAAAACAAATTATATGCGGAAATATTTGTTAAAAACAAAAATGAAACAATATTCCCCTTTCATGCCCGGGGAGCCTTTCATTGTGAGTTTACAACTGATTTGAAGTGGAAATTATTTAATGCGATTGTCAATAATGATGATTCAAAATTTATGGAAATGGAACTTAAATTTGGAAATAATGCCGATATTCACAGCAATAGCTTCGATGTAATTTTTGACTCCCCTGAAATTAATCCCCATTATGAATATTGCTATAAAACGATATGTAAAATTCAAAAAACTTTTTCAGAAAGGACATCTAACGCACATCCATATACAAGGCAGATACTCGAATTTGATACGTTATTTGTTAGAGTTTCCCAAATAGATTGTCTGCTTAGTTATGAAGTCTGCATTGCAGGTCATGTACTCGATTTTCATCTAAGAAGACGCATCCAGAATATTTATGAGCTAAACGTGAAAACTCTTTCATTTATTAAATCAATAGATACCCTTCCATCAGAACTTTGTTATGATCATGAGGGGAAAATCACTTCAAAACCAAATGCATTCAATTTAAGTCTAAAAATTGAAGATGGAACCATTACCTACACACAGTATTATGGCTTCACTATGATTAGAGAATTTGTTCACCTTAAAAAGAAATCTTTGATTGTATGGAGCACTAACGAAATTTTAAATGAAACGATTGAAAATATTCCTTCTTGTAAGTTGTCCCAATTCATAAGGTGGTGCATTATTTTTAAAACAATGGAGAAAATTGCAGGCGTCGTTAATACTAGCGTTAAGATTGGCTAGGAAAAAAAAGCTTGTCGAATCACGCTATGGAGAATGATCCGACAAGCCAAGGTAAGGTAGGTTACCTAAAAATTATACGTACTGGTGTTGTCCATAGTACTGTGTTTGTCCATATGTTGGTTGAAAATGAGGTTGAAATGGTCCCTCTTGATGATAATAAATTACCGTCGGTGATGCTTGATTATATTGAACATCTAAAAAAACAGGCTTTAAATACTCATCTCTTAAAGAATTGCGCTCATATTCAGTTGCGTTTTCCGGCAAGTCTTCTTCCCATGAAGGTCCCGAGCAATTTTCCGGAGCATTTCGTTTGTTCATTTCATAGACGGCATCCTCATCGACTCTAAATTCAGCAGGCTCTGTTATTTTATTTCCCAAAGCTGTTCTTACTTGGCTTATAACATTTTGCATATCACTAATGTTTTGTCTTACTTTAGCAATTTTAGCATTCTGTGTTCTTGAATCAGAATGAGACCCCGCTTTTACAAGCATACAAATAACGCTAACCACTATTATTCCGCCACCAATAATCATAGCAGGCTTTAATGCCATTACCGCACCAACCGCTAAAATAGCAGCACCTGCAGCAAGAGCGATTCTTAATCTTAAATCCTGTATTGAATTATTTTTTATTGTAGTAAAAATATTACCGCTATTAACGATATTTTTCATGACAACTACTTGCTTCTTTAATTCAGGTAATTTTTTAGCAAACAAGGGTTCATATTTTAGGCTTTCGATTTGCTTTTCTGTCCCTTCAATAAATGGCTCTAAACTTTTAAGATCTGCAAGATCCTCACCTGTATCTGTCACTTTGGCATAGGCCTTTCCTCCATAGTAGCTGCATGCGCCAATAATTGCCAGAGAGACGCTAACAATTAGAATGATTGGAATAAGGCTTTTTTCTTCTGATTTTTTTTCATTTTTCTTACTATTGTTACCACCGCCATTGATGGTTGTAATAGTAGGCGAGCAGAAATTGTAAGTGTTGCCAAGCGAGATGCTATTTGAAAATAGACTTTCTGAAAATGAAGGCTGATATCTTTGGCTATAATTATAGCCTCTATAAGTTTGTGACTTGTAAGTTTTGACTGTTGGGGCTTCCGATTTACCAAAATTGGCATCTAAAGAATTGTCAAGTCTTGTTAAAATTTCACTGACTTCGTCATCGTAAAATTTTGGTAGGTTTGGGTATAATTCACGTGAAATAAAAGACATATTGCTCCTTGCTATCTATTTTGCTGTTTAATGTCCCGAGTATATAAAAAGAACATAAAGTTAAAATTAATGCTTCGTTAAGATCTCATTAATTTTTTGGATAATTGAAAATTTGCTAATTTGGAGTGCGGAGACTCGTCCTTACAGTCGGACACATCTTTTTCTTGACATTTGATTTCCCATATAACCTCTTAAGTAGTATAAGTTTGCAATTTATCACTTAGGAGGCTATCATGACATGTTCTCAGAATTTCTCATTGAACAATTCTTCATCAGAT
>JBBSJT010000064.1:0-13961 GCA_038257035.1 Chlamydiia bacterium | reverse complement strand
CTAATTCTTCCTCTGTGATCTCTGTGTTCTCTTTGGTTAAACACGTCTCAGATGATCAGAATGGAATCATAAGGGATGTAGCCTACAACACCGTCTGCAGTTTTGATTTTTAGCCATTTTCCCGACCCCCCAATTACATCAACTTCTGTCCCTGGAATTAATGGTGAACTCAATACTTTTGAATACTGTGTTCCGGCATCTTGATAAAGCTCGTTTGCTTTTAAGATCACGCCAACTGATGGAGCTATATAGTAGCTATAAAAAAGACTTAAAAGAAGAATCAATAATGCTGCAGTGACAATAAATGTGATTGTTTTTAGCCCATGAAAAGGGTACCAGAAGAAGCAAGAACCTAAAATAAACGCTAGCGTTGATAAAACAAAAAGGGCTTGTAGTTTTTGAGGCATTGTAAAGTTATGAAAAAAGAAAATCTTATCAAAAATAGAAGCTTTTTTTACACTCTCTGTCCCTAGTTTGTTCTTTGTGATTTTCAAATTAAGTTCTAACTTTTCATTATTTGGCATTAAAGTTTTGGCACGCAAATAATAAGCTACAGCAAGAGGGTATTGACCAAGCTGAAAATATGTATTAGCTATATTATAATAGAGTTTTCCATTGCCAAGGGTTGGTGAGTAATCTTTTTCAAGTTTCTTATAAATTTGAAGTGATTGGTTAAAGCCCTCTTCACGCTCGCTAAGAGTGGTTGCTGTTTCAGCTTTTTTATAATTTGCTTCTGCAAGAATGAGGTCTTGATCCACAGTGCTTAAAGATGAAACCAAAAAATAGATGGCAATAATAATAGAGACTCCAATGCCAATCCAAATAAGAGGGTGATTAATTTTCATGAAATCGTAATTCCTGTAATCTTTTGATAAAGTTCTTTTGCAGAAGAAATAATTGCCAAATTATAGCTTTTTATCCCTGAAAAGCGCACCTCTTCAAGTCTTGTTAAAAAGATGCGGACATCGCCTGCTAACCCTGTTTTTTCCAAATTCTCCGGTGCAATTTCAACAGATTCAATCACCCCTTTCTCTTTTAAAGCTGTCATGAAGGATTGTTCAAGCTGTTTGTAAAACTCTGCAGAATTTGCCTCCTGACTCAAAGCACTTTTAAAAAGCTCTTCACTAGGGGTTTCTTTAAGGGCAGGTTTAAAAATATCTTCTTCTTTTAAGTGATGCTGAGTAATTAACAAAACAACAAAAACCGGAATAAATAAAAGATTCCAAAACGATGCTAAATAAGAATTGTATAAATCTGATTTTGTTAGAGGAAAAAGTGCCGAAATCTCGATCGGGCTTGGAGTTTTAAGAACTTCATCGCTAATCGCAGGTATTTCCTCATCTTGATCAATCGATGTATTCGGTGTAGTTGTTGTATTCAGGACAATAGGGATGGCGGGACTTTTTGAAATTAGGAATTTGCCAAGGGTAGGATCAAAAGAGGAAAATTCTATAGGTGGTATTTCTGTCAGTGTAGAAGATAACGGTATAAGATCGACTAAAAATTGTTTTGTATTTCCGATAATGGTGCTGATGGGAGGAAGATCACTAGCTTTAAAATTTCCGCTAAAACGTGGCTGACAGCAAAGGTCAGGAGCCTTCGCTGTAGGTAAAAATGCAGGATCGCCGACAAGCTCAAGCAAAAGGACAATTTTTTCTCCGGGAGTAAATGTATTTTTACCCTTTAAACTAGCCTTGAAAGTGTAACTTCCAAGCGAACCATTAAAGCTTGCCGGCCTATCAGCCTTTGGAAAGGGCAGAACCTCAATAATTACAGGAGGGTTTTCAGATTTTAGAGTTGTAGTTGCATAGATTCTTTTTCCCGCTGTTTCCTGATAGGCACGACCCTCGACAATAGATGGGCCGGAAGGAAAAATTCCAGAATTTTCAGCTGTAAACTTTTGGGAAAATTCAGAAACATTTAAATCGTTTTCCATGTAATCTTTGGTTACCTTATCTCCTACCTTCTTTAGCCCGGGAAATTCCAATAATGGCAATGACTCCTTTATAAGCTCAATGTGACCTTTATAAATAAATCTGTAAGTAACAGTAATTTCCTGACCGGGATATAATTGTTTGGGACCATCCACTTTGGTTTCAAGAGATAGGGTTGTATCTGGAATAATAGAAGGGCCCGTTACGATAGGAGGTTGTGGGGTAACCGGTGTAGCTGCAGGATTCCTGTTTGGACTAGAAGGTTGTGTTGTGGCCTGGGGTATCGGTTGTGTTGGTTGTGGAGCCGTCTCTTGGTCAAAAACTTCAAATGTAGTGGAGTAAGATTTATAAGTTTTTCCCCCGACACTTACTGAAATTTCCGGTAAGATATGTAAACCCTTCGATAACGCCGGAATTTCGAAGCTATAAATGGAAATGATCAGTGGAGAAGATTCTGAAATCACAACATCATTTAAAAATTTCACTTTAAGAGGTTTAGTACCCACCTTAAAGGATTTAGGCTCAATTTTCAGAGTCTTATCATGAGTGATTGTGACAGTACCGCTTAGAGGGTTGCCTGTAATTAACTGCGTGTAATTCATTTCGGAAGTGACAATAACCCTTCCAAGGTCTTGAGCTGCCAAATTAAATGTAAATAGCATAAATAAGAGAAGCAATCTTACCATGGTTTATCAACTTGTTTTTTTAGTTGTACGGGCACATTGTTTTGTTGTTTATCTGACATTTGCATCTCTTGTAAAAGTTGTAAAGCTCTTTCGCTTTTTTCTTGGCGGCTTTTAGCATGATCCGCATCAGTTTTATTTTCTTCAGTATCAGGTTCAAGTTTATCTTGTTCTTTTTGTGATTGGTCTTTATCGTTAACCCTTAGAATTTCTTTCCAAAATTTAATCGTTTCCTCTTGTTTTATTGATGCTTGTTCTAAATTTTCACCGATCAATTTTAAAGCTATAATTGCCGCTTCATATCCTTTATTATACAAGGGGACTATTTCATTCCATGGTTTTTTTTGACATTTCCCAAAAATTCTAAAAGATTGTTGTGTCAGATTATTTAAAGAATCTAAATAATGATCGGCAATTTTGATTGTTTTTTGCTGTGTTACATTTAAAAGCTCCACTGCATCAGGCAAAGGATTTTCAATGCGGCTTAAAAACCTTGTGATCATCAATGCTTGTTCTTCTGCCTCAATTGCTTTTAAAAGGAGGGCGTTTAATTCTTTTAAGTCTTTAGGATTTAGTTTCAAGGCATCCGATTCAAGGATGTCTATTTTTTTACGCAGAGTTTCAAGAGACTCTCCGTTAATATTTGTACGACTTGTATTATAAAGCTCATCGACATTTACATGCTTGGAAAGGCTTTGCAGTTCATTTTCAATAAGCATTTCAAGCTCAATCAAATCATGGGGCTCTATACATTTCTGCCTTCCCTTTAGAGCTTGATTTTCGCATTCAGCTTTTCTAGCTTTTTCCAAAACATCTTGGGCAGATTTTAAAAGATAAACTTTTTTTTCTAACTCAGTTTTATCATCTATTGATTCTGCTAAACTTAAGTTAAATTTTGCAAGGGCAAGGTTTGTATAAATGCGGCGCTTTAAAAAGGGCGGAGGTGAGCCCTTAAGTGGTATAGATTCATATATTTCAATCGCTTCTTTCAATTCATTTTGAAAAAGATGAATCGTTGCTTGGTTATATTTGACAATAGCTTTTTCAAAGTTTGGCAGATTTTTATCTTTTAACATGTTTTGGTAAATGTTTAGAGCTTGGCCGTAATTAGAAGCTTGTACATAATTTTCAGCTTTTTTTAAATCTTCTTCATTGGCACTTAAAGGTATAATAAAGCAGCACAAAAATATGCTCAAGATTGAAATATTTGGAAATAGAATGTAAAAAATTAAAAGTATAAGAGCGAGGGCAAGCAGAACCTGAAAATATTGACGGTAAATCAAAGATTCTTTTGGATCTTTTTTTTCAGTTTTTAAAAAGGCATTGTCCTGATTTATCTTTTCCAAAATTTGTTTTGAAATTTCAAGAGGGGAGAGTTGATTGGTATCAAAATAGAAGCCTTCTCCCTTTTCACTTAATTGCTTTAAAAGCTTGGCTTCCAGTTTAGAATAGACGGGTTTTCCTTGATATTGCACCCCAGGGATAACTTGTGGAGTTGTTTTACCGATCCCAATTGTGAAAACACGCAAATTTAATTTTTTTGGATCACCAATTAAATTGAGTATTTGATTGAGGCGTAAAGTTTCTTCATTACCTGTTAATGTCTCTAGCAAGGTGTCTTGCCCATCAGATAAAATAACAAGGGTTGTAAGCTTATGTGTAGTGGATTTAAAATGCTTCTCCTTAATGTTTTGGAGTGTGGCAAGAAAATCAGTGCCTGCAAGACCACCTTCATTTATGGAAATGCCTCTTAGCATCATCCGGACAAAAAAAAGATCGAGTGTTTGCGGAGATATTTTGGTTGCAGTCGATGTAAAGGCATAAAGGGATGCGCTTTCTCCCTTTAAATTGGATATAATTTCATCTGCAATTTCTTTTGCAAGATCCAAACGCGATTTACCAAGCGGATCATCTTGTATGGCCATTGAGGCTGATGCATCGACCATGAAAATTAAGTCATGTGCCTTTAATTTGGTCGTTTCAGTCTGGTTTTTTAAACTCTCGGGATAATAACCATCTCCTTTGGGTTGCATTAAAGCCAAAACGATCAAAATCCAAATTATGGAGAAAGCAATAACTTTAGAAAGATTGTTACTTCTTGCAATGATGAGTTTTGCCGAATTCTTCTTTGATGAAAAGAGATGGAGTGCTTTTTTGCGATAGACATAAAGCGACCAAAATAGGCTCAAAATAGGGAAAATGAAAAAAATTAAAGTGACAAATTTAGGAATAGCATAATGAAAATCGGCAGAGTTCATGGAACCCTCTTAAAAATAAATGTTTCTAATAAAACATAAAGAAAAAGAAAGCTTAAAGAAGTAAGAAGAAGATAGGGGAAAAATGAAACACGTTGATAAAGTTCCGGTTGTTCAGCTTTTGAAAGGGGAATGTTTTGAATTTCACTTTTTTCAATTTTATTGATCTCATCATAAATTTTGGAAAGCGAAGTTGAATTATCGATCACATAAAAATGACCCCCGGTAGATTCTGTGACACGCTGCATTAAGTTTCTTTCGGGTGTAAATTTTGATGTCAAAATGGAAGGGTCGATGTTAATGGCGTAAAAGCGAACATTGTTTTCTTTTGCATATTTAGCTGCTTCCGTTACATCCATGGAACGGAATTTGTCATTTACGTCTCTTGGATTTACATTTTGAACACCATCCGTTATTAAGACAATGATCGCGTTTTTAATTTCATAGGCGGGCTTGCCTTCCTTTATCAGATCATTTGCAAAATGTTTGGTAGCAACAATCAAATTTACTGTTTTAAAAACGGCAAAACCAATGGCTGTTCCACCCTGTTCCTCATTTATAGATGGGGCAAGTGCCAAAATTTCATCGATCACGGTTTGATGATCAAGTGTAAGAGGAGAACGAACATCCGCAGTCCTTGCAAAAGAGACAAGGCCAATCAAATCATCGGGTCTATTTTTAATGAAAGGGACAGTCACTTTTTTTAATAGATCAATTTTTCTCATTTTAGAATAGCTGCCGGTAACGTCTCTTGCGTTCACATCCCCCATCATGGAGCCAGACTCATCAGCAATCAGGTAAATGGCAATACCTTCAAATTTTTGAGAGTCATCAATGGCTCCATCTTTTATGACGAAATAGTGAGGGTCAATGAAGCTCAAAGCTAATAGAGTAAATGCAATCCATAAACAAGCTTTTGGTAAGAAGGCATACTTTTGTTTAAAGCTTATGGGTTCACTCGTTGAAAATAGGACAAGATCAGGAAAAAGAAGGGAGGGCTCATTAAATCTCTTGGACCATTTGTAAAAAGTCCAGACCAATCCTAAGAATGGAAGTAGAATAAAAAAAGCTTGAAAGTCAATAGTCATCGTTTACCCTGTAGCGTAGGCTTTAGCCTGCGCTTGTTTTAGCAGGTTTTAACCTGCTATCTAACTAATACAACGGGTTAAAACCCGTTGAAACATGCGCAGGTTAAAACCTACGCTACAATAATAACACCATGTTTTATCATATAGTAGAGAGAAAAGCAAATTATTATTTGAAAAACAGGCATTATGAATTCCTAAATTCGATTATTCTATACAGTTTGACTTTAATAAATGACTTTTTTATAATGATTGTTCAAAAGGTTTATTTATATGATTAATACAGTGTTACAATTATCTACTCCCACACTTATTATTGGAGGAATGGCCTGTACAACATTGATTCCTGCTATTGAAGCCGCGTTGCGGGCTATCGTTGGAACGGGCCAACTTATGATTAATCGTTGTCACTGTTCTTATACAAAATGGAACTTTTCGCCATCAAAATCTTTTACAACTACAACAAATTATAAAAATATTGGCTTGGTATATATTGCTAAAATTAAGAAAGATATAGAGGATTCTGAGCTTCCCGATTCATGTACATATGATATAAATAAACCAAATTCTAAACTAATTTTGCATTATCAGGGTAAAACTGATTGTACCTTTGATCTCGATAAAGATTCATTCAAAAAGTATTCAGTTTACTATAAGGAGATGTCTGAAGATTTTGATGCTTATAATAAAGAAATTGGTGCAGATGCAGATGATCAAACTAAACAATGTATTGTACCTGTAATTTTTACCGAAGGAAGCTTTCATTTGTTAACTTATTATTTAACTAATAAAGCGCTGTTTGATAATAAATCATCCAAATTAAAAAAACTTGATTTGGAAAAATTCATAGACCTCTATAAGCTTGCCGTCTATCTTCAAATTCCTGATTTAGAAGCACGTTGCGTTAAAACTATCAACGATTTTATAGATTCCGGTTTAATTGACATAGACCAATTTGATAACACATTGAAAGATGGAAAATATAATGAGAAATATTATTTAGAAGATAAAAATTTTAAAAATTTGCTAGTTTTTGTAAAAAATTATAAGAAGACATATAATGTTACAGAATTTAGAGCTAAAATAATTGCAATAGAATTAGCTAAAGATAGCATTGAAGAAAAAATTAAAGGACAAATTCATTTTGCATTAAGAAATATTCGTCACAGTCTTGTGCCAATTGTCGGCCCGATTTATACTCACGTTGTTCGCTTTATTGAATCTAGTGGTGATAATCATTATAAGAAGGCAACCCAAATTTCTTCAATTTCTTCGGACATCATTATAGCCATATCGTTGTTTTTCCTTATGGCCTCACCTGTTATAGCTTTAGGTGCCGGCGTTTACGGTTTAACATTGGCATTAAGGAGCACTCAGGTGGCAATGGTGGCTTCAATTGCCTTAATTCCTATAAAGGTTGCCTTCTTAATATTAAGCACAGCATTTAAAGTCTTTGTGTTCGTTGCAACACCTATATTAAAGGTCACCGGTTCCATTTTGATAATAGCTGCTCTTGCAGCTACATTAATTAGATAAAAATAAAAAAGATAAAAAAAAGAAATTCAAAAGTAAATTTATGATTAATACAGTATTACAATTATCAACACCCGTTCTTATTGCTGGAGGCTTAAGCTTCTCAACATTGATTCCTGCCATAGAGGCAGCTATTAGAGCCATTTTTGCAACCGGACAATTCCTTCATAACCGTTCTCAATATTTTTATGCAAAAGTTGCCTTTAGGCCGCAAAAATCCTTCTCAACTTCACCGGAATATAAAATTGGCCGGGACTGCCTTTTAAAACATATTGAGACAACTGAAAATTCTAAGCTTCCTGATTCATGCACTTATGACTTAAATAAACCCAATTCAAAATTGAAGCTTACGTTTGGAAATCAATCTTTCGAAGTAGATAGGGAAGTGTTCCAAGATTATTCTCTCCAGTATAAGGATCTTTCCCAAGATTTTGATGCTTTTAATAATAAAATTGGCTCGGATGCAGATAATCAAACCCCAACTTGTATTATTCCATCTGAAATTTTTACAGAAAACAGCTTTCATTTATTAAAATCTTATTTAACAAATAAAGATTTGTTTAATTTGGATCATCTTAAATCACAAAAACTTAATTTTGAAAAATTTATAGATCTTTACAAACTTGCCGAATTTCTTCATATTCCTGATTTAGAAGCACGCTGTGTTAGAATTGTCAAAGAATGCATCGATGATGGCCGAATTGATATTGATCAATTTGATAACGCGAAATATAATATCCAAGATGAAAGTTTCAGGCAGATGCTTTTTGATATCAAAAATTTCAAAAAAGATTATTATGATCAAGAGTTTAAAGATAGAATCGCTTTACTGGATCAAAAAAAGAACAGTATTGTAAAAGAAATATCAGATCAAATTAAATTTGCAGCAATTTTAATATTTGCAAGCATGGTTCCCATTGCGGGCCCGGCACTTGTACATTTTATGACATATTGTAATCCTATGATAGCGACTTCTTACAGTTTAAGAGTGAGCTACGTAATGGTGTTAGGTCTATGTTGGACTGGCATAGTTGCGATTCCTATAATTAGTATCCACAATGTCGCACGCTTAGCTTTGGCATCATTATCTGCCCCTATAAGTCAAAGTCAATTGATAACCCTTCTAGTTATATTACTATTAACTAGGCGGTAACCCTTAAAATACTGTTGATTTTGCCAAGGTCCAAAGGACCTCTCTCTATGTAGCCCATACCAAACGCGAAGGAGCTTGCGACTTAAAGACGTGCAGGTGTGGGTAATAATAGATATTGTTTAACTCCATCAGGAGTTCCTCTCTTTTTTAATAGAGAAGAACTCCTGAAGGAGTTTTTTTTTATTATTCTTTTAACCCACACCTGCGATTTTTAGGGCATAAATGCCCTCAAACTTAGGTATGGGCTACCAAGTGAGAGGAAAAGAGAGTAAAAAGAGAGTTTTTATACGTAACAATGCTTACGTAACCTCTATTCTACGATCTTCTACCGGTTTTTGCAGGAGGGGTTGTGAGGGAATCGTTGATGGCTTTTTCGATCGCCTCGAATGAATTGCTATCTACCTTCATGCCGTTAACAAAAAGAGGTGGCTTGACAGTTGTACTGTTTGTAACCCGGTTGGCTTCTGCGCTGTTTTGCTTAATGATTGTAAAATAAACCTTTCTCTCGATGCATTTTTTGATTTTGTCAACATGAATGGAAGGATCAGCCTTTACTGCCATATCAAGAACGTTTTCTTGTGTGAGTTCTGAACCTGAAGCCGGTTGATTCTTATAAAAATAATCTAAAAATTTGAAGAAAAGATCGCTATTTTGAGTTTTTTCATCCTGGTAATAGGTGCAAAGCAAGGCTTCAGCTATTGGACTTGAGGCCTCATTTGATACCGGTATGACAATGTACTTGATTTTGTTTGTATCTATAAAATCTGTTTTGATTTTAGGGAAAATCGCGTTGTTAAAATTTTTGCTATCAAGACTTGTAGGGTCTTGGAAAACAACAACTTCAACTATTGAATCGGGGTTGCCAAGTGAGGGTTGGTTAGAAGTGTTAAGGGAGTAGCTTGAATCAGGATCAAAGAAATTAATGAAATAATTTCCAAAAACAAATAAAATCATCAAAATGACAGTTCCAATCAGGACTAGTCTTTGGGTGGACGCATTCATTAAAAACTCCTACTTTATTATCTTTATAGGCGTAAAGTTTAAATAATCGCAAGAAGTTAAATAATAGGTAGTCTCATTTTTTTTACCAAAAAGAGGAATATTTTGTTTTACATTGTGCAAATGCCCAAAAACACAGGCGTCCACATTGTATTTTTCTAACATAGCGGAGGCTTTAGAAGGTTGCAAATCGGCACTGATTGGCGGATAATGAGTCATGGCAATGCGAAAATCAGCATTTTTTGATAACGCTTTAAGACTTGTTTCTAATCTTGTCAATTCTCTTTCAAATAGACGATCACTTTCCACTTGATTACTATCCACTGACAATATTTTTTTGGCTCGTGGGTTGTCAGCAAAATCGATGTATTCTTGGAATTTGTACTCGGACGAATCCCAAAGGCGACTTCCGCCAATAGTAACATTATTCCAGTTAAAGGCGTTGTTTTGAATGAGGTGAATAGAGGAAGGTAGAATTTTTTGGATTTGGCTAAGCGAGGACCACCAGTAATCGTGATTACCTCTTAAGATAACTTTTGTGCCAGGAAGTCTGTGAATCCATTCAAGATCAGGAACCGCCTCTGCAACGTGCATTGCCCAAGAGATATCACCTGCAATTAATACAAGATCTTCATCGTTAACAATTCGTTTCCAGTTCTCTTCAACTCTTGTTGTCCAATTGGCCCAATTTGCGCCGAAAAAATCCATTTCTTTATTAGGAACGCCAAAAGAGAGATGTAAATCTGCAAGTGCCCATACTGTCGCCATAATTAACCTTTGAGAATGCAGCTATTTTGGAGTGCGGTGACTTGTCACCGCTCTTGGTTCAAATCGACTTGTCGATTTACATGAGCCCGACAAGTCGGGCTGGAGGAAGAGCGGTAACAAGTTACCGCACTCCAAATTAATTGCAAATTATAAACTGTGATTTATACCATTGACGCTAGATGTTTTCAACCGAATTGTTTTGCAGCGACGAGTAGGACAGTACTAGCAATTAAGCCTGTGGTAACGGCTGTTGGAATTTTTTGAAGCCCTTGACCTACTTTATTATAAATAAAACCTGAGACTTGAATAATATTTTGAGCAATAAAAATAGTACCATCGTATATTTTTATCGCGGTAAATACAATAGCGTTAATCATAGCATTGCCGATTCTAGTCACTCCATTGATAAATTTTTGGTATATTTGACTAATTACATGGTGCGTTGTTGGCATAACGTCAGCCCCATG
Organism: Chlamydiia bacterium; assembly: GCA_038257035.1. Taxonomy (GTDB): domain Bacteria; phylum Chlamydiota; class Chlamydiia; order Chlamydiales; family Parachlamydiaceae; genus JBBSJT01. The sequence continues at coordinate 3,084 of JBBSJT010000064.1, read as the reverse complement.
CTGGATTAACATTCTTGCAGAAAACAGAGTATAACCACCAAAATAACTTATAAATAATTTAGATATAATATGTGAAGAAATAGTGGGAGAAACATTACATACAAATATTGTCATTACATAAGGCATAAAAATCATAGTAGTAAAGAGTAAACCAAAAGCAACTGTCTTTGAAACTTTTTCAGCAACTCTTTCCTTTTCCTCATTAAAATTGTTTTTTCTAGTGACAAGAACTCCACCAAGGTGACCTGTTTTTAATTGCTCCTCATTGTCAAATAAGCGGTTAAATTCCTTTGCATAATGGTGGTCTAATCCAGTAAGTCCATCTTTAAGAACAGTTGATTCTGTTCTAATGAATTTTTCAACAATTGTCACCATGCATTTAGCTTCTAAATCAGGCATGTTCAAACATCTTGCAAGGTCATACACTTCAAGTAGAACTTCATCATTTAAGTTTGTCAAATTGAGTTTTGATCGATCTGTTAAATAATTTTTTAAAATATCGTCGGTGAACTTTTTATTTTTTTCTGAAAAGTAAGGTATTAAATATTCTGTTGCACCTAGATTATCGCTTAAGAAATCTTTAATAGTGCCACAGAAGAGTTTAGAAGCTTCAAGATCAACATCCAAATTATCTTGAAGCAAAGGATCGTCAGAATTAACAAATTTAAGCTTTAATTTAGGAGCATCGGGTTGATTGGCATCCGGTAAGCAGCAGGATGGAAGTTTAGAATTTAAATCTGCTTTTATACTTTCTATAAATAGATTTTTTTCTTCGACATACAGTTTTTCAACAGAGCATGTATGGTATTGTGCGCGATTTGCCGAGAGCTCACCAAAGAGGCAAATGGCGCGCAACGCGCATTCGATAACCGGAATGGCTGCTGTGCCACTCCAGGCAAGTCCAAGAACAGTTGGGATATAACTTACCACACTACTAATCATTTTAAAACCTTATCTATTTTTATTTATTTAATAATACATTCTCATGTAATGTAAGTCAATGGTTTTAAAATTGTTGAATATTTATTTAAACACTTAAGCGTCGACAGAGACACCTCATGCCCGGCAAGGCAAATGCCGGTCTTTCAGACCTCAATAATACACCTATTAATACCTAGGCCTCTCGCTTCGCTTCGGCCTAGGCTATCATATAACGGTCCTTCGGACCTCAGAAATGATTAATAGTAGTTTTTAAGGCTTTTAGGTCCGAAGGACCGTCATGTGATAGCCTAGGCCGAAGCGAAGCGAGAGGCCTAGGTAGGTTAAACCTAACATTGAGGTCTGAAAGACCGGCATTTTCAATTGTCATTTATTGATGTTTTCAACCGAATTGTTTTGCAGCGACAAGTAGGACAGTACCAGCGATTAAGCCTGCAGTGACGGTCGTTGGAATCTGCATAAGCTCTTGGCTAATTTTATTAACTCCCTGACCGATTTTATTATAAATAAAACCTGAGGCTTGAATAATGCTTTGAGCAATAAAAATAGTTCCATTGTAAATTTTTGTCGCAGTAAATTCAATAACGTTAAATATAGCTAATGATGTCACGAACATAACTCTGCCAACTACTGTCCCCGTGAAAAATCTATGAACAACATTCCTATAGATATTGGCTATTCGGTTTACAGCAGGGTAAGTTCTAAGAAAATTGGCTGTATTGCCTTGTCTAATATTTATAGAACAAAACGCGATATACGCAAGCATTGGATAATAAAGTTGACAACAACGTATATTAAGGCGAGCGATCCCCACAAGGTGTGCATGGTGCGAAGGAATAGCGATATATTTTATAGCCAAAGGAAAAAGAGGTAATGGAATAAAGAGTAGTCCACAAATTAGTGTCTTACCTATATTTTTTATTACTTCTAATCTTTCTTCGTTATAATTATTTAAACGATTGACAAGAGCTTCGCTAAGATGACCCGTTTTTAATTCTTCAACGTTGCCAAACAAGCGGTTAAAGCCCTTTTTATAGTGATGATCTAATTTTTCAAGCCCATCTTTTAAAATAGGGGATTCTGTTTTGATGAATCTCTCAACAATGGTCAGCATGCATTGAGCTTCTAAATCAGGCATGTCCAAGTACATTGCAAGATCATACATCTCAAGTAAATTTTTATCGTCAAGGGCAGAAAAATTGAGGTTTGATCTATATATTAAATAGCTTCTTAGAACTTCTTGGCAAACTCCATCATTTTTAACTAGAAAAGGCATTAAAAATTCTTTGGCATCCGGAGCATCAAGATAATCGACTGCTAATTTTTTAAATGTTCCGCAATAAAGTTTAAAGCTTTCCAAATCCACCACAAGTTCGTTAGAATTAACAAATTTAAGCTTTAATTTAGGAGCATCGGGTTGATTGGCATCCGGTAAGCAAGAGGATGGAAGTTTAGAATTAAAATCTGCCTTCATAGTTTCTATAAATTGATTTTTTTCTTCTGCATAAATTTTTTCCACAGAGCTAGTGTGGTATTGAGCGCGATTGGCTGAAAGCTCACCAAAATGCCAAATGGCGCGTACTGCACATTCGATAACCGGAACAGCTGTTGTGACACTCCATGCAAGCCCTAGAAAAGTTGGGATATAACTTACCACATTACTAATCATTTTAAAACCTTATCTATTTTTATTTATTTAATAATACATTCTCATGTAATGTAAGTCAATGGTTTTAAAATGGTTGAATATTTATTTGAATCTTTAGGGGGCGCATTTTATTTGTTTGCAAGCCTGCGACGACAGGCGAAAGCAAAAGCTCAATATCCTTTGCTACTAAATGAAATAAAATTTGCTAATTTTATTTCGTGGTACACGCTGTGATAGCTTCGGTGCTACAAGATCGGGGTGAATTTTGGCTTACTGCTAGGTGCAAAAGTGATGTTATTTTGCCCTTCATTCTGATATAATTCCATCATGTCTTTTTCAAAAGCATCAGGGGAAACAAGCTCAATAAAACTTAAAACTTGAGGTAGTCGCTGCTCTAAAATTGTGCGGTCTCTTGCTGATAAAGCTCGAGATTCTAAAGCCCCGACTACAAGAGCATCTTGAGTTTTTTGATCAACCGATGAGTCTAATCTTGTATG
>JBBSJT010000063.1:0-14155 GCA_038257035.1 Chlamydiia bacterium | reverse complement strand
GACTTTGTAAAGATAAAAGAAAGCGACCAACATTAAGACAAAGTATTAATGCAGGTCGAGGTTATTACAAGTTGGAAACCAGCAACTTAGGGCTGAAAGTTGCTTAGCTTAACGCATATGGGTGTCAACCCGTGGTTAAATGCCTTTTTCAAAAAATAAGCCACGTAGGTGGCGACAGAAAAATGAAGTATAGTTGTGACTCTGTCGCAGCTAACGCAGCTTATTTTTTATATTTTATTTGACCACGGGTTGACACCCGTGGCTACATGCTTTCGTCGCATCCGCGACTAGCAACTTCTAGTTATATACTGGTTCTACTTGAAAATGAAAATATGAACTTTTTTTACCTTTTTTTTAACGCAAAGGCGCAAAGAGGCAAAGAATAAAAAGAACTCTTCGCATGCTTAAAGGGTCTTTTAATCTTTGCGCCTTTGCGTTAAAAAGGTCATTCTTTAGCGGTAAACTTGAACATCAGAAGTTTTCACTTCCAAGTAGCATCAGTATATATTGTAGTTTTGTTAGCGGGTCCAGTGCCAGTAGCCTTGTGCAAGAGTATTGTCGATTGCAGCATTGCCAAAATGATGAATGATTAATTCTTTTATCTTTTTCAATTGCTCAATATCTTCAGGAGCAGGTGTTTTTTTATCAAAAACCCTATTTGAATAATTATATTCTGAAATGCTGATTTCTTTTATGTGTTGATTATTTTTTATTGCTACTAAAAGTTGCTCCAAATGTATAAGATTCCATTTTTCAACACCAAGATCAATACTTACAATTGATTGATTTTCATTAATAGCATTCACCATTGATTCAAGAATGGTTTTATCCAAGGAATTATTGAATTTCTGATATTGAATTTCTTCAAGATCAAGTTCATTTTTTTTTAACAATTCCAAAATTAAAATAAAAATTTTATTGTCTTTTTTGTCTTTCCACAAAATCGATTGATTGGTTCTTATATTTTTGATTATACTCATTGCTAATAATTTATCTTCAGATAAAGGGTGATTACATATTAAATTAAAAAAGGAGTTTAAACTAATATTATCAAAAAGAGAGCATATCACATCGCGTAATGCTTGAGAACGCTCCAAAGAGCCATTGTTGGAGGTACTCACTTTGGATTTACACGTATAAAACTGTTTAAAAGTCTTAGGATTTTTTAATTGAACCTTTATGATACTTGCAGCTAAAAGTTCCATTTCTAAAATTTCCAAATGCTCTTGAACTTTAAAAGGGATTAGGGATGCCACACTTAACTGAATTTTGCGATCAGTTTGATAAAAGGAGCGTAAATCTCTAATTCCTAAATAACTGCCAATTTCATAAAAAACTTCATCGGGAATGGTTGATACATAATTTGTAGGATCTATTTGCAAAAAATGAGTTGAATGACTCGATAACATATGATCTCCAATCTTAAAATTTATATTAATAAATTTCGCTAATTTGGAGTGCTAGAGACTTACAAATCGACTCGTCGATTTGTAAGTCTCTAGCACTCCAAATTAGCGAATTTCTCGAGTTAGTGTCGCATATCAGAATTCAATTACAATCTTTTAGATCATCTGGTAGATCACCTAGATTTCTATCTATTGAATGTCCAATGTCCTCTATTAATGGTGGAGGGTTTAAAGATCCATTTATTTTTAAGAATATTATAAATAAAATCATATACCTTTCCTAATCCATCACGTGTTAAGTGATCACCCTCTTCAATAGAAACTTGGCCAATGCGTTCATTTTTGTTGATCGCTTCCACAATTACACTCAAATGTTCAAGATTCCAAAAGCTACCAAAGAGATCAACCTGATTAATAGACAGATTATTGCTGATTACACTTACAAATAATTTGATGATCTTTTCATCCTTTGGATTTTCATAATCTTGGATGTACGTCACTTTTTTAAGATTTAACTGATTTTCTGCTAATAATCTATAAATTGTGATAACAAATTTACCATTAGGTTCTTCGTTCTCACACCAATCAAGACTCTCTTCATCATTGTAATTCGAAAGCAACTGAATGGTCAAAGATTTATCTTCAAAAAATGAATACCAACAAAATGTGTTTTGTAAACAAACCATTTTAAAACCTTTAAAAACGGAGCAGATCGCATTTCTTAAAGCTTGACATCTTTCTTCAGAGCCATTTTTTAAACTTTTTGCTTCGGCTATAAAAGTGTGATAGGTCTTAGGTAAAGGAGTTTGATATCCATAATTATAAAATTTATTTTTAGTTAGATCACGGTCTAGCTTTTCCAAATGTTCTAGGATTTTTAAATAGCGTATTTTATAATTTGTCGAATGAAAAGAACGCTGATCTTTGATAGATAAATGCCTTCCTATTTCGAAAAAAACTTCTTCAGGGAAATTCACAAAATGAAGATTTGTTGAAAGATCGACTAACATAATAATCTTTTAGTTCTTTGAAATTTTGATTTATCTACTATATGTCCAAGAGAATCCATCAAAAGATGAGGATTTATAGACCCAAGCCTTATTAAGTGTATTAAGGATAACATCTCTTACCTTCTCTATTTGACTAGGTGTTACGGGATCATTCTCCACAATAGAGACTTGGCCAATGCGTTCATTTTTGTTGATCGCTTCCAAAATACCTTTCAATTGTTCAAGATTCCAAAGTGCCCCACTTAAGATAACTTCATTAACAGATAGATTATTGCTGATTGCAGTGACAAACAATTTGATGATTCTTTCATCCGTTGGAATTTCAAATTCCTGGATGTATTTCACTTTTTTAAGATTTAATTGATTTTCTGCTAACAATTTATAAATTATAACAACAAATTTACCATTCGCTTTATCATTCTCATACCAACGCAAGGATTCTACATCACTATGATTTGTAAGCAGTTGAATACTCAATGGTTTATCGTTATAAAGTGGATTTAGGCAAAATAAATTTTGTAAACAAACCATTCGAGAGCCTTTAAAGACCGAACAAATTGCATTCCTTAAAGCCTGACATCTATCTTCAGAGCCATTTTCTAAGCTTTTTGCTTCGCTTAAAAATTTAAAATACGATGCAGGTAAAGGTGTTGAATATCCACCTTCCCAAACTTGCCTTTTAAATAGATCGTGGTCTAGCTTTTCCAAGAATTCTTGAATTTTTAAATAGCGTATTTTGCAATTTGTGGAATGTAGGAAACGTTGATCTTTAATGGACAAGTTGTTTTCAATTTCATTTAACACCTCAGAGGGTAGATCCAAAAGATAATTGGATAGTTTCTCGTTACATGGATGGCTAATAATCATACACCTCTTGATTGTTAAATCATTTTTTCCAATGCCAGTTTCCTTGATTGTAAGAAACGTCTTTCAAATGATTTTGAACGATACGATTTAATTCAGCAAGATGTTTTTCTTGGCCCTGACGTTGCCACCACCAGCCATTTGCAAGATTTTGGTCATAATTTATTTCTGAAATTAAACATCTCTCGATATTCTTATTTTGTTTAACTGCTTCAAGGATTGAATTTAAATGAATAGCATTCCAATTTTGAATACTCACATTGAGTGTTTTAAAAGAATGATTCTCAAAAATTGCCCTTACAAATGCATTCAACACTTTTTCACTTAAAGGTGTGTCGAAAACTTCCAAAGTAAACTTTCTTAAATCGGATTGATTTTTTCTTAAGACTTTTAAAAATAAGATAAGATTTTTATCATTTTGCTCATCTGTTCTTCTCCAAGTAACCTTAGAGTCATAGTGATGGATTCTATTTTTAAAAATTTCCGGAAGCAAAAATTTATCGTCTTGAAGATTAAATGATTTTAATTTTTCCAAGGTATATTCTATTGAGCGATTCTCAAACAGAGCAGAGATTGCACTTCTTTTGGCTTGAAACCCTTTATAAGTACACTTTTTAAATTTTTTTGTTTTTTCAAGTGCCTGATGATATCTTTCATAAATACTTAAACTTTTCAAACTAATTTTTACATCATAGAGATCGGTTAACTCATTTTGAACATTATCTAAAAAAATTTGAGTGATTGCCGCCTTCACAATAGGTGGAGTATTACTGCTTGTTAATTTAAATAATCTTAAATCTTCAAGAGATAAATAGCTTAAGATCTTTTCAAAAACATTGATGGGAAGCAAAGTAAAGAAGTTACCTTCAATTTTTCGATCGTTGGAATCTTTAGATTCCGAAAAAATCAAATTAGCAATACTATTATAAATAATCATATAAAAATCCTTTTTTAATGAAATTAATATATTATAATTTTTTTTTAAAGTAAATAAAAAAATTAGGAATAATTTGGAATATGGGATATTAAAAGAAGTTTTAATACAAAAAGGGCTGGTCTCCTTGTCTTCTAATGCCACCAACACCTTTAGGTATAAACATGAGCCGATTCGTTTGAAGGGGCGCCGTTAGCAAATTAATTCCTAAGCTGTTTATATGAACGTTTATTTGAAATTTATCATACTCTATAATAACTTTACGATTATTGGGTAAAATATATCGTTCAAACTTGAACCAATCTGAAAATTTCAAAACAACAACTTCAAAAATATTTGGATTTTTATTAAAATTTATCTCTTTAAATTTTTTGGTGATTTCTGGATTAATAATGCGGCCCAATGGGTTAAGTGATATCCATTGACCTTTTAAGGTGCAAATTTTACCAAATTCACTCTGAATTTTTTCGTCAATACTCGCATAACCATCTTTGTTGTTACGATAATATTTTTTTATAAGATCACCAAATAAATTAATGCTGATCCCTTCCGGTATCCAAGTGATATTATTAAATTGATGTGGAAATTCTTTAAAAAGATCAACGATGTTATTCGACAATTGATTTCTTGCAAGGGTGTCATCCTCAATGCCAAAACCAAAAAAGTGTTGCCAATCAAGAGGACTAAAAACTTTTTCCAAATAAATTTTATCTTTCATCACTAGCGGATCATTTGCCAGATGTTGGATTTTTTTATCCACTAGACCAAAATTGAGCAGTTCTTTGCATTTTAAACGCGAAAAAATTTCATGAACAATAATATCATCTGTCAAAATTTCAGAAAAAAAATTGATGGCCACCATATCAGCGATTTCAGTCTCAAGATCAGAAATCGAATCCTCTGACGGTATCTCCCAGCGAATATAATCAGATTTACGAATAAATTCGGGTAAATAGCGGATCACTTTTCTTAAGTCCTTAATGGGTTTTTTTTTGAAAAATTTGAATAAAGGGCAACTCCTATAAAAAGAAGTAGAATCGTTGTGACAACGAGGCCTGAAGTTGAAAGAGCCATTCCATGCACTGACAAGAAATGACGGGATATGGCAACGCCAATTATGGATGCACTTACCCCTATAATAATCGAATAGGTAATCATTGATTTTAAATGATCTGTCAACAACCTTGCAATGAGTGGTGGCCCTGTAATAAAGCTTAAGACCATTAAAACGCCGACTGCTCGAAAGGCCCCAATGGTTGTTAAAGATACTTGGGCCATTAAAAGATAGTTAAAGAAAATAGTTGAAATACCTATTGCCCTTGAAAGTCCTGGATCAAACGTTGTGATTTTAAATTCTTTAAAAAATAACAAAAAAAGAAATGTATTGATTCCCAAAATAATAAAAATGAATTTGCAATCATCAAGATGCAAGGCATCCACATTGCCCATTACAACTTCCGTGCCGATATGGGCATTTCTTGTTAAAAGAGTAACTAAAAGAATACCTAGGGCAAAAAGACCGGTAAAAACAAGCCCTGTGCTGGCATCTTCTTGTAGTTTTACGGTCTTTGTTAAAAATTCAGTTAAAAATGTGGTGACAATACCCATAATTAAGGAAGCAAACATCATGGCAAAAATATTAATCGGTTCCACGTAGCCGTTTGCATTTGGAAGAACGCTATTTTTAGTCATTAAAAATGCGATGACGATCCCAAGCAATATAGTATGAGACAAGGAATTTGCAAGCATGGTCATTTTTCTTAAAACAAGAAATGTTCCAACCATGGCAGATGAAGCTGAAACACCCGCTAAAACAATCATTTGTATTTCATCTGTGGCTAAATTTTCAAAGGGCAAATTTCCTGTTATAAATTCAAATAATCGAATAAAAAGGGTATAAAAAAATTCAAAAAAAGTATTGCCCGAATAGGGATTGTCAATCATTTGCCAGCTCTCTTGTTAGTACACACATTCAACTCCTCTCAAAAAAAATTAATACAACCGCTAAGGAGGACTTTTTACCGCGAAGACCGCGAAGAAGCGCAAGCTTCGCTGCGGGAAGAGACGCGAAGAAGCGCAGCTTTGCTGCGAAAAAAAAGAAGAAAAAGCGCAAGAACTCTTTCGATTGTTCTTTCGCGCTTTTAAGCGCGCTTCCTTCGCGTTTCTTCCCGCAGCGAAGCTTGCGCTTCTTCGCGTTCTTCGCGGTAAAAAAATCTACACTAACGCTATAACCCATTCTTCGCATTCTTCGCGGTAGAAAAATCCCTTATAACTCTATGTATGTTGTAGCTCATAGGGTTTGTGGGGGTATGGGTTGATGGTGCGGATCTTGTTTTGGGTCTTTGAGCAAAAATGTAAGTTCCCTTTCAAGTTCAGGCGTTATAATGTGTTCCATCTCTTCGGCATTTCTATGTACTCGCTCGACACCAATCCCCAAATACCCCGCAAGGTAGACTTCCCATAAACGATGAAGACGAATGATTTTTTCAGCTCTTAATTTTCCCATTTTAGTTAGCTTGTATTGATCACCATTTAATTTTTCAAGAAATCCATTGTAAGACATCTTAAAAAGCAAATAACGCAGATAAATTGGTGAAAAACTTTGATACTTTTCAATTTCGTTAAAAGAAATGGTCAAGTCATTATTTTCTGCGTGGCAGTAGCGCCAAATTGTTTTTAGTAAGTTTTCTGAAATACAGCGGCTTCGAAAGCGCCTCATGCGGCTCAAGCGAAGAAGCCAGCCTCTTTCAGGAGCAAAACAAAGAGACAATAAGCAAATAATGGAAGCTACCATGACAATCATAGGCCCTGTTGGCAATATCAAACGCTCTCCAGGAAATTTCCTTGCTAAAATTGAATTAATCTCAACTGAAAAATAATTCCCTAAAAACCCTGCAATAAGACCAAAAAAACCTGCTAGAGGGAACATGAAATACAACTTATTGGTGTATTGCCTTGCAGCAACAGCCGGGGCTATTAACATTGCTGACATCAAAATAACACCTACAGAGCGAATCCCCATAACAACAGCCAAGGTTATTAAAATAAAAATAAGGGTATTGATCGACCTGACGTTGATACCGATGGACTTTGCATAATCTGTATCAAAGGTCATTACCTGAATGTCTTTATAAAAAAGAATGATGACAATAATAATAATGAATGAAAAAAATCCATAAATATAAGAATGCACATCGGTCATGGTTGCTGCCTGACCATAAATATAGGTCTGTATTTGTCTATAAAGTGCAGTGTATGAAAATTGCACTTGACTTGCTAATGTAAGGCCGACTCCAAAAAAGGAGGATAGAATAAAACAAAGGGCAGAATCGGTTCTGATCTTCATTTTATTAACAAGGTAGTAGATGCAGTAAAGACCGGCTAAGGCACTTAAAAAAGCAGAAGCCATTATCAAAAATGCGGTCAGGCTTTGATTCTCTTCATTTAAACCAAAAACTCCTGCAATTAGAACACCAATAACGACACCTGGATATGCTGCATGAGAAAGTGATTCTCCAAGGAGGGACTGCTTTTTTAAAAAAACAATAACGCCAACTAAAGCTGCCGTTAAGCACATCAGCATGCAACCGATCGTTGGTGCCCTTAAAACTGCATCAGTAAAATAAATTAAAGGAGATGAGAAACCGATTAAGTTATTCCCCATTAATTAATTCCTCTTGATTTCTCATGAATGAGCTTTTGGGCCTCATCAAAAAGACTATGTTGTTTTCCATAAGTTTCATTAATGTTTTCAGCATTATAAACTTCATTTGTGGATCCGCAAGCAATAAGACGCATATTTAGCATAATCATATAATCAAAATAATTCTCAACAGTATTTAAATCGTGATGAACGACAAAAACTGTTTTGCCTTTAGATTTTAACTCTCTTAAAAGATCCATGATCACTTTTTCAGTTGCCATATCAATACCGGAAAATGGCTCATCCATAAAATAAATATCAGCTTCTTGAAGAAGTGCGCGCGCTATAAAGGCACGCTGCTGCTGTCCTCCGCTAAGTTGACTGATTTGTCTATCTGCATAGGCTGTCATGCCGACAACATTTAAGTAATGAGCGCAATCTTTTAAGTCGGACGCTTTTGGATAACGAAAAAGGCCAAGACGACCATAGCGCCCCATTAAGACAAGGTCTTTGACTGTTATTGGAAAATCCCAGTCCACAGACTCTCTTTGAGGCACATAGGCGATACGTTTTTGCACGTTTTTCAAAGGTTCGTCAAAAAACAAAACACGTCCGCTGATTGGTTTGACAATCCCTAAGGCAGCTTTTATAAAGGTACTTTTCCCGGCACCATTGGGGCCTATTACACCAACAAGTTTACCGTTTGGCACTTTTAGAGAAATATCAAAAAGAACAGGGGTTTTATCGTAATTTACAGATAATTGATGCACTTCAAAAACCGGGTTATTCATAGTCTCACTTTTCTCTTTCATACTTTTCACGTTACTCCATTCTGAAAATTCTATGCCGATCTCATTTGATTATATCAATAATATTTTTTACCAGTGAGTCGTTAAGAAAGACATGAGGTCAGTGAGGAGTTAGGCTTTCAAGACCCCTCACTGATCTCATGTCTTTCTTAACAACTCACTGGTAAAAAATCTGAAACTTTTGCCTTACCGTAGTGTTAATAGCCTATTTTTTTAAATACTTTTCAATGACGGCAGCATTATGTCTAATCATTTTCAGATAAGTGTCTCCATCGCTCCCCTCTGATCCCATGGCATCGCCATAAAGATAATCTGTTGCAATCGTTAATTCAAGTCCTTTTTCCTTTCCCGCAAGAACAATTTTACGAATGGAATCTTGACTCACATTAGATTCAGGAAACACAACATGAATTTGATATTTTGCTAAGTAATCAATAATAAATTGAATATCCGATGCACTAATCTGGCTTTCAGGTGCTAAACCTTCAGGAGCTGCAAATCGTTTTTGCCAATCATTGTTGGTTTTTTCGGCCTCAGTCGCAAGATATGTTCTTGTAAAATAATTAAAAGCATCGTGACTTGTTACAAGATAACGCTTATTTTCAGGGATTTGTAAAAGTAAATCACGAATTTCTTGATCATTTTGCAACAGCTCGTTTTGTAATGCAATTGCCCGATTTTCATAGTAACTCTGATGTGCAGGATCTTTTTCACTAAGAGCTTTAACAATAAAGGGGATCGATTTTGCAAAAAGGGCAATATCCATCCAAATGTGGGGATCGATTTGACCGTTTTGTTGTAAAATTAAGGATGGATTTGCAGAACCGATTTCGTTACCAAGGGCAATAGCTTTTTCACTGTTGTAAAGATATTTTTGTAAGCTAGGACCATGCTCAAGTCCAAGACCATTAAAAAAAATCAGGTCAGCCTTTTTAAGTTTTTCATCATCGCCTTTAACCAACTGATAGGAATGAGGATCAAGATCTCCCTTGATTAAAGTATTGCTGTCTATATATTCGCCACCAATTTCTTTAACAAGCTCGTTAATCATTGCAATGGAAGATAACACTTTGATTTTTCCATTTTTATTGTTCCATTCTCTCTCCTTCTCCTGGTGGCTTCTTGAACTATCTGTTGAGCAGGAAACAACAAACAACAGCATTAGAAAAATCAATTTCTTCATGTAGCTGTCCCTCTTAACATATCAAACCCAAAAATTCCTTGCGAGCAGCCTTTTGTGAATTGAATGCGTAATGCATATCTACCAACACTTGTAATATTGACAGCGGAAACATCATTTTTAAGATCGTCTTTTTTAGCTGTGACTGACTTTTCATCCGTACAGTTTGCACATGGACATGCCCTTTGAAGATCGCTTAAACGATATTTTGTCACAACACCATCCGCCCATTCTATCGAAAATGTATAATTATCTAGCTGATCAATTTTTTTTACAATAAAAGCTTTATGATTCATTGTTTGACATTTCCTTCCATTTTAAATTGAAGCTTTTTAGTGGCTCTTTCGATTGATCTTTTAAAAGATTAACATGGAGAATCATCTGATTTGTAATTTCCCTAAAGTTGTTATTAAGAGGTAATTGATCTTCTTCAAATAAAGATTTACCAAGATCGCCGCACTCACAAATTTTTGGATGAAGAGGGACGCTGCCAAGAAACGGCACCCCTGATTCGCGACTTAAAAGTTCACCACCGCCCTTCCCAAAAATGTAAACTTTTTCTTCACTGTTTTCTCCCAAGAAATAACTCATATTTTCAACTATCCCAATAATCGGGATACGTACCTGTTCAAACATATTCATCGCTTTTCTAACATCCATCATCGCCACATTTTGTGGCGTTGTAACCATGACAACTCCTGTTAAATTAGCTTCTTGGGAAAGAGTCAGTTGAATGTCTCCTGTTCCCGGAGGAAAATCGATCAGAAGATAATCAAGCTCTCCCCATTGCACATTTTTCAAAAATTGTTTAATAATACCATTTGCAATAGGAGCTCTTACAACAGATGCTTGATTGTCGGGTTTAAAATAAGCCATTGAAATCATAGGAATTCCCTTGCAAAGGGCAGGAATAATTGTTTCACCTTTTTGTACAGGCATCCGCTCCTCGGGAAGCATCATTCTGACTGACGGCCCGTAAATATCAGTATCTAATACGGCAACTGAATAACCCATTTTTTTTAAACTTAATGCTAAATTAACAGTTATTGTTGATTTTCCAACTCCGCCTTTTCCTGCAGCAATTCCTATTATATGTTTGATCTTTGAAACTGGTTCAATTTTTTCGTACATGTTCAAAGGCATTTAATTCCTCATTATATTAATTGTCTCTAATTCTATCTTATTCTCATATTCTCATCAATGTATACTCTAACGATTTTCAATTGATCAGAAAAAAGGCGAATATATGTTGCGTATAATTGGATAATTATGGCAATTTGTTTAATTCTAAAAGGATAGCTATGGAAAGGGTCTTTTTATGAGAATTTTAAATGATTGATATGGATCCGATAATTGTCTGATTCAAGATTGAAAACTCTGTTTTAATAGTTTGATAATGAAATTTAGTAGATAGGCATACATAACTTTTATAAAAATATAGATACTTAATTATTTTTATGTTGCAAAAAAAAAGATATATCCATATAATTGACATTAGTAAACTAAGATTCGATTAAAAAAAGGTGTTGTTAAAAGACGCATAATCTTTTTGAATATTATTAAAATAGAAGTAAACCAAAAATATAGGTAGGTTAGACCAATGAGCTCAACACAAGAAAAAACAAAAATCGACTTAAAACAATTAGACAGTCTAATTGCTAATGCAACAAAAAAAGTTAGCGGAAAGAAAGAAAACGACATTTGCCGTTATATTCCTTCCCCTACAGGAGTTGGCTACATTCACCATTTTACAATGAGAAAAATGAGAACTGAAGAGCCTGAAAAATTACAAGCTATGATCAACAAATATATCGTTAATGTTGATAAGCCGACTAATGTTTCTCCTAAGCCAAGAGCTGCTCGCGGTTCACGTAAGCGTCGTGATCAAATTTTATTCACGAAGCAAGATATTGATAGAATGCTTTTCATTGCAAGAAATGCAGGCGATCGCGAAATGATCCGTAAGCTCACACCGAAAAAAGATCTACGTTCAGTTAAGAAAGAGCTTCTTTCTTCAATCAGACGCGGACAAACTGATCATGATCTATGGCAGTCATATGTAGAAATCGTCAATAGCGCTAATGCATTGGCATCTACACCGGTTGTTGCTTAATTTATATTAAGTCTTATCTTTTAGAAGCTTTTACGGGCGAAAGTAACTTTCGCCCTAAAGCTTCTTTTTTTTTTTATCCTCTCTTCTTTTACCCTTTCAAAATAGTAAGATTATTTTTTTTAAAATTAACAACTCTTTGGTTAAAATTATTAGGGTGTTTTTCAGAGAGAATTGGTTACACCGGATCTTCAGTTTTTCAATTTTTAATTGACAATTATTCTTGTTTGTGTGATAATTAAAGCATTAAAAGGCGATAAAGTCGCCGACTATGACTTATCAGATCATATAAAAGATTTTTTTAGTCTAGAACAAAATATAAGGAAATTTTTATGTCACAAAAAATTGATCATCAAGAGTTTACTGGTTGGCGAAAGCTAGTGTGGCCAATACACTCTTACGAAATTAAGAAATTCTTGCCAATGGGCATCATGATGTTTTGCATTCTGTTTATTTATACAGTATTGCGCGACACTAAAGATGCGATCTTGGTTAATGCTCCGGGTGCCGGCGCAGAAAGTTTATCTTTTGCTAAGGGAATTGGCGTAACAGCATCAGCAGTGTTGTTTATGATTCTATACACTAAAGCTGCTAACTTGTTTAATCGCGAAGGTCTATTTTACGCAACTGCGTTACCTTTCTTAGTGTTCTTTGGATTATATCCTTACTGTATCTATCCATTTGTTGACTCTCTTCACATGAGCTTAGAAACAATTCACCACTACCAAGCCCTTTATCCAACACTTACTTGGATCATTCCGCTTGTTGGTAACTGGACATATACACTGTTTTACATTTTATCTGAACTTTGGGGAAGTGCTATTCTTTCTCTACTTTTCTGGCAATTTGCTAATGCAATCACACCGGTTGTCGAAGCTCGTAGATTCTACGGAATGTTCGGATTTTTAGGTAACTTTGGCCTATTGCTTTCAGGTCCTGGAATTATGTATGTTGCGCATACAATTGATGGAATGGGTCTAGAGCGTTCAGCTGCTACAGGTCTTATGTTACAGTGGTTGATGGCATTTGTTATCGCTGCCGGTATCGTTCTTTTCTCAACATTTTACTACATGAACCGTTATGTCTTAACAGATCTTCGTTATTACAACCCGGAAGCTATGGGCGAATCTAAGAAGAAGAAAGCTAAACTTTCAATGGCTGACAGTTTTAAACTGATCCTTCAATCTCCATACCTTGGTTTGATTGCAATGCTTGTATTAGCTTACGGTATGTCAATTAACCTATTTGAAGCAGTTTGGAAAGGTCAAATTAAGATTGCCTACCCAACAGAACTTGAATACAACAAAGTTATGGGCGGACTATCGACTGTAACAGGTGGTATTGCTATTATCTTAATGTTAGTTGGAAGCAATCTTCTACGTGCTCTTAGCTGGCGTACATGTGCTCTTATTACACCTGCTGTTTTAATCACAGGAATCCTAGCATTCTTTGGCGTAATTTATTACAACAATACTTTACTTCCTGAAGGAATGTCTATTATTACAGCGATTAAGGAAGGTGTTATTAACAAAGAACTGATCGTTTACGCAGTAGGTCTTGGCCTGTTTGTTAACGCATTCGGTAAAGCTGTTAAATACTCTCTTTTTGATCCGACAAAAGAAATGGCCTACATTCCTTTAGATCCTGAATTAAAGGTTAAAGGTAAAGCTGCTGTTGACGTAATCGGCGGTCGTGGTGGTAAATCTGCAGGTTCTTACATTCAGATGGGCTTGCTCACACTGTTTTCAGGAAGCGCACTTTATCAGCTAGTACCAATTATTGCTCCAATTGCAGTTGGTGTTGTATTCTTGTGGATCCTCTCAGTATTCGGCTTAAGCACACGCTTTAAAGCTCTTACAGAGAAGAAAGCAGAAGCTAAAGCAGCTCCTGCTGAAAATGCACAAAACCAAGAAGCAGCTGCTGCTTCATAAGCAGTTAGTTGTCTCTTATAAGCCCGGCATCTTTTTAAAGATTCCCGGGCTTTTTTTTGCCCAAAAATAAACATACCGATTCCAGATATACACATTTAGATTTTTTACCAGTGAGACAGTGAGAAAGACATGAGGACAGTGAGAGGCAATGAATTCACAACTTCTCACTGATCTCATGTCTTACTCACTGTCTCACTGGTAAAAAATCTAAAACTTTCTAATTTCAAGTAGCATGAGTATAATGTCTGATAAAGGGAAGTTGACTTCT
>JBBSJT010000062.1:0-14249 GCA_038257035.1 Chlamydiia bacterium | reverse complement strand
GCGCAGCGATCGTGCATATCTTGTAAAAAATCGAAGATGCTATATTAAAAAATGTATTGGCATTGCAAGTATTTCATGTAGCACCATTAGGTCAATTAACTAGTCTTTGAAGGATGTCTTGGTTGTACGCTTGTAATCTTCAAATTTCTTTGAATAGACTACAAAATCATTGTCTGTGACTTGCACCGTAAATTCATTTCCCCAACCATCTTTAAATAAAGATTTTGGATTTTGTGAAAGCGGGGATTCTAAGATATATTTTTTCCAGTCGCTTTCCAAATTTGCCAATGCATCATCATCACCTGCAATGCGAAGACCTAAAATATTTTCTATATTCTTTATGTTTGCAACTGTTTTAAAAGCATTACCTTCATCTAATGCCCCACCCATATTGATGGCAACAGCCCCTGCAATCAAAGCAATTAAGAACATCACAATCATCATTTCAATCAAAGTGACATGTCTTTTTTGGATCTTTTTCATATGCGACTCCTTAATTTGAAAATGAGCTGACATCGGTTAATGGCAGCATAATGGCAAGTAAAACAAAACCTATGATTGCACCCATGATCAGCAATATTGCAGGCTGGGCAAGTGCCATCAGACGGTCCAATGTTTTTTCAATTTCTTCTTCATACATATCGGCAATTTTGTTCATCATGACAAGACTTGTACCCGACTCTTCACCAACAGACAGCATACGCGAGACAAGAAGTGGAATCAAGGGGGATTTTGAAAGCTCGATGCTCAAAGAGCTTCCTTCAACAATTTTGCCCTCAGCCTTTTTAATCTCTTCTTCAAGAACAATATTACGCATCACGCCTCGGGAAATTTGAAGCGAGTCAATCATGGTAAGTCCACCCTGTTGCAAAGTTGCCATGGTGCGACAAAATCTGGCAAGGGCCGTTTGAACAATCAATGTTTTTAAAACAGGAACTTTAATTAAATTTTTTTCAAAAAATAATTTTCCTTGTGGCGATCTAAATTTCATAACTAAAAAAGTGATCGAGGCGGCAATAGCCGGAATATAAAGCCACCAGAAGTCTCTAAAGAAATGGCTGACACTCATGACAAATTCTGTAAAGCTGTTGAGTTTTCTACCTTCAAAAATTCCTTCGATGGAAGGCACTACAAACCCAAGAAGCATCAAGATGATGAGAAAAGAAAAAGAACCTAAAATTCCAGGATAAATCAAAGCTGTAATAATCTGTTTTTTTAATTTGATTTGCTTTCTTAATAAAATACTGAGCTTTTCAAGGATGATCTCCTGACTGCCCGAAGATTCACCGGCAAGAATCATAGAGCGATAAAGCTTGTTAAAGCTTTCAGGATATTCGGCCATTGCAGAAGATAAAGAATTTCCCGCTTTTATTTGTTCTGATAAGCGCATCAAAATATGATGATAAGGCTCTTGCCTATATTGCTCTTCAATGGCAATAAGACTTTCGTAAAGTGGGACGCCTGCGCCAATAAGTTGAGAGAGTTGAACTGTAAAAGTGACCAGATTTTCACCTTTAAGTTGCTGTTTAAGGGTGTTTGTTGATTTTAGTACAAGCTTTGTAATCATGGCGCCCTGCTCGCGAAGCAGATCCTTTGCTTCTTTTTCGCTATGTGCCTCTACATGACCTTTGATCGATTTTCCTTTTAGATCCAAAGCTTGGTAGTGATAAATGGCCATGATTAATCAAGCCCTCTTGTAACGCGTAAGACTTCAGAGACTGTTGTCAGGTCTTGCTTAACTAATTCTGCACCATGAGTTAAAATGCTAATCATTCCGGTTTCTAATGCAATTCTTCTTAATTCAACAGCATCCGGGCTTTTAACAATTTGTTTTTTAATTTCATTGTTAACTATCATCAGCTCATAAATCCCTTGACGACCCTTATAGCCTGTATTAAAGCAAGAAGAACATCCGGCACCTTTTGAAATTTTTCCATTCTTAAGAGCTTCTCTTTTTAGACCTAAAGCTGCAAGTTCGCGATCGAGCGGCTCATATTGAATTTTGCAATCAGGACAAATTCTTCTGACAAGACGTTGTGCCAACACACCACAAACGGATGAGGAAAGTAAATAAGGCTGCACTCCCATATCGACAAGTCTGGTTATGGCAGATGGGGCATCATTGGTGTGAAGTGTACTCAAAACAAGGTGACCGGTAAGAGATGCTTGGATGGCGATTTCTGCGGTTTCTGAATCTCTGATTTCACCAATCATGATCACATCAGGATCTTGTCTTAAAATGTGGCGCAAACCTGCTGCAAAATCAAGGCTGATTTTTTTATGAACGGCAATCTGAGCAATCCCTTTTAAGTGGTATTCAACAGGATCTTCGATAGTCATGACGTTTGTTTCATCATTGTTTAGTCCGGAGATTGCACTATAAAGAGTGGTTGTTTTTCCACTTCCTGTTGGCCCTGTAACTAAAATAACACCTTCCGGCAATGTAATTAATTTTTTAAATTCATCAAAAACTTCAGGAATCATACCGATGCGGTCTAGGCCTAAAATGACATTGCTGCGATCCAAAATACGAAGAACAATTCTTTCACCATTGGAAATAGGGACTGTACTTACGCGAAAATCAATTTCACGACGTCCCATGCGTAGTTTGATGCGACCATCTTGTGGCAAGCGATGTTCTGCGATATCAAGCTTTGCCATCACCTTAATGCGAGTTAAAAGTTGCGTTTGAAATTCAGGTGAGGGGGTATGTCGATTTTGCAAAATTCCGTCAATGCGATAACGCACTCTTAAGCCTGTTTCAAGCGGTTCGAAATGAATATCTGATGCACCTTGCTGAATGGCTTCTGTTAAAATTAAGTTTAGCAATTTAATGATAGGGGCTTGATAACCGCTGTCATCTAAAAGATCATAAACTAATATTTCTCCATCATTAGATTCATCATCATTTTTATCCGAAAGGTCGGCAATAAGCTGCGAGGCTGCACCATGCTCTTGATTGTAAACTTCATTGATGGCATTCATGATGCAATCTTTCGGACTGTAAATGGCTTTAATTTTGACGTCGAGAATCAATCTTAATTCTTCAAGAGGTTCTAGATTTAAAGGGTCAGCAACAGCTACAGTAATTGTTCCTTGATCTTCGATGATCGGCAAGGTCAGATTTTTTTTGGCAAAAGAATAGGAAACTTTTTTATAATATTCTTTTGGCAGACGAAAGCAAGAGAGATCTTCAATAATTTCCATTCCAAATTGTTCGGCCATGGATTTATTGACATCATCTCCTACAAGAAGACCTTGCATCTGAAAAAGTTCTTGGGTCTCACGCGACTTATCTGCCATCATATTCACCACATGGGTATACTCTGCATTGAGATTCACGCCCGATCAACATGCGAATACTTTCTTGCATCAATCTGTTTTTTTCCCTTTCACGAGCCTCAACCAAGCAACAAACAAAATAAGGAATGTCTCCTGGACGCTTGCATAATTCTTCATTCCGGATTCTTTCTAAATCACAAGATGGATCGATCACAATTTTTGGTGTAATGAAAATAAACATTTCTGTTGAATTGTCATGAAGTGTTGTGATGCTAAACAATTTGCCAAGCCCGGGTAGTTCACCTAAAAATGGAATTGCTTCTTTAGAATCGCATGTGATTTTTCTTCTTAATCCCCCCAAAATAATGGTTTGCCCATCGGCTACCCTTACTTCGTTGTTAATCATGCGGCGTGTTACATCAGGACGATCGCGGTTGATCATTTTTGGATGAATCGTCTCAAAAAGGATGTCTGAAACGAGGGTAACATAATCAAGTGAGTCCTCGTCACATTCAGGATCATGAAGATGAATAGTCGGGGTAATCTCAATTTTAATCCCGTAGGTTGCTCTGACAAAGGCATCTTTTAGAGTCACGCCTTTATTTGTTTCAACTTCAAAAACCCCTGTATTTACAGAGATTTCTTCGGCGATCTCAATTTTAGCAGGTGTCTGATTGATCGTTAAAATAGAAGGGTTTGCATTGATTTGAATGTCATCTTGGGCAAGCAAAAATTTATAGACGGCATCAAATGCCGGCATGCCGCAATTGTCCCCTTTACTACTGAAGAGAAATTCTGTGACGCCTCTGCAAAAACCGCCTTTTGCTATATCGTTAAAGGAAAAACCTGTGCAATTGATATCAGAGGCTAGGCTGCCGATTTTTAATAGATTTAAGCCAAAATTATTTTGCTTTTCAATTCGTTTTTCAAAAAGTAAAACTTCAATTTGTACCATTTTTTTAGGCACATCCAATTTTCTCAAAAGATCCTTCATTTTTGGTAAAATGTCAGCCTCAAGAACCATGACAATGGATCCTGTTTTTTGATCCACTATGAAGTTGTCCCTTTGGTCATTGGTATTAAGGGGACCTCGGTTGATATCAACAGGACTATTATCGACCACATAGCGATCTGGCATGTAAAAACCATCATCATAAGCATTTCTTGGGAGGTAGGGCTGAGGTCTTGGCTTTTGTGAAAAATTTTCTGCAAGAGGTGGTAGAGGCAGCGCACCTGGAGGAGGTGGGGGAGGCAAACCAGGTTGGCCTTGTACAAGCCCAAGGCGAGGTGGTTGTTGAGGTGTTGCAAGCATGCAGCGATTCTCAACCATCAGTTTATAAATTTTTACAAGTACTTCAGCAAGTTCTGTTGGATCTGAATGCTTTGCTGTGTACCAGAAGATTAATTTTTCTTCAGAATCACCAACTTGGTTTTCAACCTGCGCAATGATGTCAGACGCCTTCTTGATTTCTTCCTTTGTACCGACTAAAAACATCGCCTTTGCAATATGTGACAAAGGAATGATTCTTAAACCCGAACCAACCGATGATAGATTAGTGGCGGATGATTTGACTTTTGAACTCTTTTTAGTAGGGGTTTGATCAATTTGTGAAGAATCCTCGCCTAAATGATCAAAAACTGCACCAAGAATTTTGGCCATTTCATCAACATCTACTCTTTTTAACGAGATCACCTTATATTCTTTATCGCCCCTATTGGTTGAGACAAAATCAAATAGTTTTAGTAGATCTTGAATTTCAGCAACTTTTGCAATGACGATGATGTCTCTGCCTATCGTTTGAAGCGCAGTGCTATTAGGGTTGATGAATTTATCTAAAAAGGAGAATGTTCGGCATATTTCAATGGGTTCCGGTGTAATCACAAAGCAGATGCGCTCGTCCGGTTTTAAAAATTCAAGGTCTTCTCTTTTACTTGTGATCAGTCGAAGATTGGATTTATCT
This sequence comes from Chlamydiia bacterium, assembly GCA_038257035.1. GTDB lineage: Bacteria > Chlamydiota > Chlamydiia > Chlamydiales > Parachlamydiaceae > JBBSJT01. Next base: position 9,006 of record JBBSJT010000062.1, on the reverse strand, counting down.
TCTTTAATAAAATAGAGTTCTCTTAAATAAGGGTTAAGTTGTTTAATCCCGACCCCATTTTGTGTTAGGATAAGCTCTAACATTTCATTCCAAGAGGATCTTGGAACAGGTAAATTTGAATCGACATTAAGTTTAATAGAAGCAATTTCAGAAGGAAGCAGATAAATATAATGATCCGAGCCATAATCAATAACAAGCTGTCCAATAGTTGCATCAGGTTGGTGCCAAAGAGCATAACCCTCTTCAACTCCGGATGATGTCGCGGCATCTCGCCAATTGCACTGTAGACAATGGCGATCATTTCTAACTTCAGCAATTCTTGTTCTTAATTCTTTATAAGAATCTTCCCCTGCATTTTCTTTGTATAGTTTCCAAACTTGACTGTAGAGGGTATTGAGCTCATTTTCTGACTGAGCCAAATTCTTGTTGACTTCAACAAGTTGTGTTTGAAGATCAGTTGCTAGATCTGATGCACCGGAAGTAAGACCTGCTTTTTTTTCAAAAATAGTTTGTGCAGAAAGTGATCCTGCAATCATTGCAGCCATTAGGGCTAAAAGTAATTTTTTTGTCATAGGATTATCTGTCTTCAGAACTTAAATTTTTATAATATGTTTTAGCAACCGGGTTTTCACTATTTTTTTCAGTTTTAGGTTGATGATTTTCAATAGATTTTTCAGGAGTTCCATTTTGTGCAATCGGTAATTCTATTGTCTGCATTTCTGTTCTTGCTGTGTTAAACATCGTTCCGTAAAAAACTTGGCCGTCTTCTTTTTTTACAATTCCATCAAAAACAAAGAGAGGGCCCGCAAGCTTGTGTTCGACGTAATCATCGATTTCTTCAGCTGTCGTTAATTTTTTCCAGCCATCATCTGTTAAAACAAGCCAATCTTTTGGACGTAGTAGAACTCTTTCATCATCAATTTCAAAAACAAACTGTGATCTTGTTCTTGCACCGACAAATTTGAAAGTATTGTCAAATATTTGATTTTTATTTGATTCATGGGCTTTAATGACGTTCAAAACAATTTTATTTTTTCCTTCAACATCCCAAAGCTCAAAATTCATGATGCGTTCTTCGATTTTCTTAACCACAAGAAGATGATTACTTAAGGATTCAGTGCCGGGTTGAACAACTTTCCATCGGTTATCATCATGGATAAGACAGTCACCGGGTGCCACAAACACAGAATAACGCGCGCCTGCATCACCAAAGTCAACGCGATGTTTTCCTGCGCATGAAAGAAATTCTTCTCCGCCATGTTTTTCTAAAAAGCGATCAAACCCATACCATTTTGCTTTTTGTCTTGCAAGAAGGCTTCCATCAATGCGGTATCCACCAAGTTCTTGGGATTCACCGGTTGAACCAAATTTACTTTGAGTGACAGGTTTTAGATTAAATCGAGCAAGATTGGCGGGTTCTTGAACAATTTCCCCATATTCATTTTCCATAAAAACTTTAACGATGGCATCTTCATCCATAATATCAGTTTCGATCCAAATCGATGTGGCCTGATTATCTTTACTAAAGGCATAGTGCGGCTGAGCAGCTTCTTTGTTATAATGCAAATAGAGACGCTCTTCAGGAAATCCTGCCGTTATCGTTTTACTGCCTGTAAAAGAGAAGTGTAAGTGTGGTTTGGTCAACATGGCATCAGGTCTGCCATTTTTCCCATAAAATATAAGTGTTTTTTTTAAATCCGGAAGTTGGGATGTCAGAGGATGGTATTTTAAAGTTAAAAATGGCTCGGCTATTGCATCGTAAGATTTTTTTGAACGAGCAAAGGCATTTTTTGGCATGCTGCCTTTAAACGTTGCAGTATCAACCACTTCGATTTCATTTGGACTTAAAAAAATAAAACAAAGTCCAAGTAAGGTCAAGCTAGAGACCAATGCTAGGAGTGCGAAATTTATAGATACTAAAATATTTTTTTGCATCACATAACTTATACAGAGTTTTAACCCAAGCATATCAGATTGATCCAAATTATGAAAAGTATTTAGCGTATTTAAAAATATATCTTGCCAACTTTTTCTGAATTTGTTCTAGTGCAAACAGCAGATAGAATTTTTTTTATGGGGGATGTTAATGACTTATACGGATCCAAAAAAACCGGATGAAGATGAATCTTTCAAAGAAAGATTAACCAAAAAATTTGATAATTTGAAAAATAATGAAAATGTGGATGGTGTGTTTAACTTTGCCAAGTCAAACACAAAAGACACACTTGCCTACATTCTTTTAATTATAGGAATAATCCTCATGTTTTTTGAGCCACAATGGGGAGGATTGCTTATAGGATTAATCACGGGCCTCTATTTTTCCGATGAAATTATTTACATCGTAAAGAATTTTAATGGATTAATCGAAGAACAAGGTTTAGTGCGCATACTTGTACTTGCAGCTTTATTCGTGACAGTTTTTATTCTGCTTCCTTTTTTGTTTTTAGGAATGCTAGTTGGGGTTTTAGCAATGAAGATTATATTACCCAATAATTAGTGTAACCGTTTTTTTTTCAAGAGAGAGCACAGAGAAAGAGAGCAAGAGGGAGAGAGGTAGAAGATGTTTCTTAAGCCCCTTTAAGTCTTTATTTTATGGTAAAGGGTGTGGAGGCAAATGAGCGTGAGGAAGGAAACGGGTATAAGGGGATGTATATTTCCAAAGAAATGCAAGTAAGTTAAGTCGTGGCAACCCTCCATGTCGTCTAAAATTAAGACTGATGAAGCGTGAATGAGTTCTGATAAAATTTGTGAAAGGGCAATGTTTTGCAATAAAACTTCCCATTCTTTTATTGTTTTTGATACGTAAATCATTAACAAACAAAACGTTCCCGAAGCTGCAAAGCCGCTTGCAGAAATCATCAAAAGTGCGCGTTCTCTTCCAAAAATACTTCCGATTTTAGTCATCCCATAAGAAACGGCATAAATTGTTTTACCCGAAAGAAACGGTGAAATGATTATTTTAACTCCAGGTGTATTGAAACATGCGATGGCAGATATTGCATGACCCAATTCATGGATATAGATGGAAAAATAGCTTAAGGCAAATGTATTGACCAATGAAAATGAAGCAATTTTATTGCAGGTAATTAAAAAGGTTTTTGATTCTTTATTGAATACTCTTAACGCTAATGATGTTAAGGCTAAAGTAGTTAAAATTAATGTTACTACCGGAATGAGAGGGTTGGTGACTTGAAAAGCCATTCTAAATAGCTGATGCTTAGTTAGATGAACGATTCTTTCTTTTGAAAGGTAGTAGCATGTAACTGCTGTATTTAGCAGAGAGGCTGCAAAGAGTTTGCAAAGCGTATTTTGGGTGGTAGGTACCTTGACAATATATTCTGGAAAATAATGGTCAGTGATTGCTTGCAAGGAGTTACCTGAATTTGAAGGACAAAAAGAAGAAAAAGGATTTTGGAGAATTTTAAAGGACTAAAAGGACAAAAAGGACTTAAAGGACTAAAAGGACATGCCCACCGTCTTGGAAGTATCTTCAAAGCAAATTAACTTTATCCTGAACATGTGTCAAAAGGGTTGAAATGTCCTTTTAGTCCTTTGTGTCCCTTTAGTCCTTTTTGTCCTTTAAAGTCCCTTCTTCAAGTTTTAAACCCTCAAATTCTCCTATACCCTACCTGTAATACTATACCCCACTTCCAGTGACACCCATCGAGGATTTAAAGAGTATCAATGTGCTATTGATGTAGCTTAGCCAATAATAAATTTCGTGTGCAAGTTCTTCTGTAAAAAGCTGCCAACCTAAAAATACTACCGCCAGTGCTAAAAGTGACTTTAAGGGCATCCCTAAGAAGGTAATTTGTACTTGAGGTGCCATGCGATTAGCAATACCTAAAAAAACATCTGTCATTAAAATTGTTAGAAGTGCAGGAGATGCCAAGCGGATTGTTACCACCATCATTTTATTAAGCAAGTCCACCATTTGCACACTCCAAAAAGGTGAATCGGCTGCAAAGAAACTTCGACTAAAGAATTGATCGGGAGGGATTATTTCATAAGAGGTGACAAGTGCGTCAATAAATAAAAAAGGGCCATCAAGCATATAAAAAATTGCGATCAAAATGAAATTATACAATGTTCCAAGCGGTGAGGATTGGTTTTGAATTGTTGGATCATTAACCATCAAGCTTGCACCACCGCGTTGGTGGTCAATAATAATCCCTGTATTTTGCACAATCATAAAGGGCATTCCAATGAGAAACCCCATAATAAAGCCAACAAACATTTCCTTTACCAAATACAGAAGCATTGAAGAATCAAACGATAGAGGAGTCGTTGTTACTTCTAATAATTTGGGAAGAAATATGGTAAACATGCAAGTCGCAAAAACAACTTTAACAGGATGTGGAAGCACTCTTGCACCAAAAAAAGGAGCAAGGGCAATGATGGGCAAAAATCTTGCAAAAAATAAAAACATCAAGGCAAGCGGCGACCAGAGATTCCCACCTGACAGTGCGCTGTTTAAAAAAATTGTAAGATAAGCATCTGACATCAGTAGATTTCCATCATTGCTTAACCAAGGTCCATTCAGGGAAATTTGTAAAAATATCTAATGCAAAAGACATGATTTGCGCTCCAAGCCAAGGCCCAAGAAGCATCAAAGTTAATGTTACGGCCACCAATTTAATTGTAAATGATAACGTTTGTTCCTGGATTTGGGTAGCGGCTTGGAAAATTGCCACTAAGATTCCAAAAAACATACTAACCAAAATAGGGGGGGCCGACAAAATAAGGATCAGCAACAGGCCCTGATAGGCAAGCTGAATAACATGAGTTTGAAACATACTAAAAACCTACCTAAATGTGTTTACAAGACCTTCAATGAGCAATGTCCAACCATCGAGCATCACAAGTAAAAATAATTTCAATGGCATCGAAATGGTTACAGGGGAAAGCATCATCATACCCATAGCAAGCAAAATGTTAGAAGTCACAAGATCGATAACAAAAAATGGAATATAAATAAGCACACCGATTTCAAAGGCATCTTTTAATTGGCTTGTGATATAGGCCGGAACGATTACCATAAAATCTTCAGGTTTTAAATTCGCACGATGATCTTCCGGTAAAATGCGGTAGGAAAGTCTATAAAAAAGAGCCTGGTGAGCAATACTTGAGTTTCGTTTTAAAAAACCTCGTAAGGGTTCTCTTGCCTCTATCGCAATAGCCATAATATAGGCTGATGATTCGGTTGCTACTAGAGAATCTGGAGCTGCAGTTTTAGTGATCACGTTTTGCGCTGCATCATACATCAAAAGAACGGTCGGGTACATGATGAATAAGCTTAGCATAAAGGCAACGCCGTTAATGATCTGGTTGGGTGGAGCTTGCTGAACCCCAAGCGCACTTCGTAATAAGGAAAGAACAATCACGATTTTTAAGAAAGATGTTAAAATCATGATGATAAAAGGCAGCAAGGACAAAAGCGTTAAGGAAGCTGCCTGAGTGATCAAGGAAGGACGTCTTGAAACATCCAATGGAAATCTTGTATCAGCAAATGATTGAGCGGCAGAATTTATAGCTGTTGCTCCGGTGGGACCTCTATTGGTCTCAGGTCTTATAGAAGTTGTTACCCTCTGAAGTGAAGAGTTTTGGGTTTGTTGTTGAACCGCTCCTCTATCAGGAGTATTTTGAGAAAAAAGTGAGCTTGGCGAAATACAAAAAAATCCTACAATAGTAGTGAAGCATATTAACAGCTTGCATATTTTATTAAGTGACATGTAAAACCTTAAGGTTTGTTTGTTTCTTTAGCTCGACTTTCTAATTTTTCAGGTTCATATTCTCAAGAGAGGCAAACTACAGCGTAATAAATTTAGAAGGAAGGGGTTTTCTACCCCTTTCGAGAAATTTATTTAGCTGTAGGCAGCATCTCTTGAGAAGATGGATCTTAAAAATTTGCAAAGCCGAGTTAACTATCATTATTTTTTATCATGGCATTGAATGCATTTTCCATGATGCTCCATTGATTTTCAAGTTTGGCATTAATAATGCCACCTTCAGTTTCAATCACACAACCTCCCTGTTCAATATCGGATCTTTCCCTTATGGAGAGGGCCTCAAGGCTTTCAAAAATTTCTTTTAGGCGTGCTCGATTGTTTTCAAGGTCACTTAAATCTTTTTTATTTACATAGATAGTAATTTTTTTATGTGTTGAAACAGCTTTCAAGTAGTTTGAAACAATATCAACAATCACTCCACTTGACAATTCAATTTCTTTTCCAACAATTTTTTTAGCAGCTTTTAATGCGATAGGAATAATCTTTTTTTCAGAACTCTTGCGCACTTCGTTAATTTCATTTTGAAGTTTTGCTATTTGTTCAACCCATGTTTCAAACCCTTTTTCATAACCCTCTTTAAGAGCTTGTTCTTTTAATTTTTCACATTCGGTGACAACTTCAATTTTATACTTTTCTGCTTCATCTTTGGCTTTTGTTAAAACAGTGCTTGCATCAAGAAGGGTTGAAAATTCAATAGCCGGAATGAACTTTGTTTCAGGGGCTATATGAATCTCATCTCCGGTAATTAGAGAAAAAAAATGCTTATTCACGTTTGACTCGTCTTATTTAAATAATTAATAACATTGACCACTTGGTGGGTTAAAGCCTCAGACACAACTGGAATTTCTTGGGGCTTATAATGGGTAGCAATCATTTGACCGCGTCCTGAATCTAAAAGATGCACAATATGCCATACAAAATCTTTGTGTTTTCCAGAAAGCGCTTGAGAAAGACGTATAAGGCCTCTTTTATGCAATGTGGCTTCTAATTTCCCTCTATCTAAGTTTTCGTCGGTAATTTCAAGTCGTGGCGAGAGGAGCTTTTCTTTTTGATTGAGAATATTTTTCAAAAATTGCTGTTTTTTTAAAGAGAGGCATGAATAAACTTTTTTTAGTAAGTTTTTTTCTACGATATGTCTTAATTCGTCGCTTAAATCATAGAGCCCTAAATAATCAATGATGGTCACAATTTTTTGTTTAGAAAAGCTAAGTATTAAATTGAGGGGATTGTCAGGTAAAAATTCATTCGGAAGAATTTCTTTTTTTTCAAACCGAGTATAGAGCATGTTGATTAAATACCTTTTAATAGGTAATGAGATCTCCATCCTTTTTAAAGGAATATTCAGCGTTTTACTAATCCCTTCGCTTAAGGTTTTTGGAAGAGATGCTAAAAGTGCAGGTTGCAGAGCTTTTGGTATCCCTTTAAACGTTTCTAAAAACCAGGAGTAATGAATTTTCTCAATTAGAAATTGCGGTTGAATAAGAAGAAGCGATGCATCTGTTGATGAAAAGTTTTGATCCAGCACCTTCTCAACTTCGGGGGAGGGCAAATTTTTTAAAAAAAGATCCCTTGAATCCGGATGAAACTTATTGGTGAGGATACGAAAAATTAACCAATCTTTAGATTGCATTCCCATTGTTATTCTGTCTCGTCAAAATCTTTATTGACTGTCGATTCTTTAGTTTTTTCATTTTCTAAATCCTCTTCAGTTTTTGCTTCTTCAACAGCTTTTTTTTCTGTCTTTAAAGGTTCTAAGTGAAAAAGCTCTTTTATGCCCCCATTAGCTTCGAGTACAGGGAAAATTTTCCAGATCAGCCAAATAAGAGACAAAAGAAGTAGTACCGTTGCAATTAAAAATGAGAAAAAAACAATTCTAAATGCTGTAAGGGATTCCTTTCCAATGATTAAACCCCAGACATTGATGAAGCTTTTTTCTTCAGCAACTCCTAAATTTCCGCTTGGCAATTCATTAAAACGAGCGCGATCAGGAATAACTGTCACATTATCAAACGTTAATCCGGTGACAGAGGCTTCTACCAGTCGTTTAATTCTTGTAATCAAATAACTGTTAGGATCATCTAAGACACCATTATGTTTAACATAAACTGAGGCAGTGATTTTTCCTGTTTTTTTCTCTGGGTTTAAAGGATCTTCTTTTGGAAATGAAATTTGAACTTCGGCATCTAAAATTCCATCGATTTTTCGGATTGTGCTAGCCACTTGTTCAGCAAGGCCTGCCTGATAACGTATTTGCTGCTCCATTGCAGAAGGAACAAGTCCGACGTTCGAAAAAATTCCAAGAAGATTTTGACTCCGCCTTCTTGGTAGACCGCTTTGATTTAATATGGCCATTGCCTGGTTGGCTTCTTCTTCTTTAACGACAATGTCCCATTTAATTTCTTTGGCTCCACCGCCGGCTGCAGCCTTACTTTCAGCTTTTTCAGCATTAATTCCTTTGGAAGCTAGGAAAACAAGGATTTCATTAGCTTCTCTTTCATCTAAACCATTCACAATAGTTTTTGGATTGGCACAGCTTGTTAAAAGAGGAATAATTAAACAAAAAATAAACGCATAATGGAGGAATCGAAGGAGTGGCTTGAATAAGTTTTGGTTAGTCGTGGAATTTATAGTCATATAGTTCTCTTATTTAATTTTTTATAAAATCCTCAAAAGAATAGCTTTATCTCATATATGGCAGAGACTAGCATATTCTTTTATTTTTTCTATAGAATATTACGCTTCTATGCTTTTTTTACCACAAAGATTACCAAGACAGTCTAACATTCACGGTTTTTTAACATTTTTCACCGCGAAGAAGGTAAATTGATATAACGTTATTTTCACCTTTTTTTACCGCGAAGAGCGCGAAGAAGCGCAGCTTATGCTGCGAGAAGCAAACAGTTGAAGACTATCCTTAATAAACTGTAAGTTGCAGATTCTTCTTGTTGTAACACCTCGCAGCATAAGCTGCGCTTCTTCGCGCGCCTTCGCGTCTTTCTTCGCGTCCTTCGCGGTGAAAAAAGGAAAAAAAAATGGTGGAATCTTTGCGGTAAAAAAATGGAAACAAAAAGGTGATAGACAAACTTTGTGGTAAAAAATGTTGAAAATCATAGCTTGTGTTTTTTTGGAGAGATCATTAAGCTGAAAAATTTTAGAAAATAAGCTTATGCCCTTCTACAAAAGACAAAAATATGGAAAATGCGTATCATCCAATTAG
>JBBSJT010000061.1:0-14252 GCA_038257035.1 Chlamydiia bacterium | reverse complement strand
TTTTTATGATTTTCTATTTTAATCTTTAAAGACGTTTCTTCTAATTTCAGATTATTCACTGTTGATTGAATGTCCTTCAAATCCTCTGAGAGCTTATGAAATTCAAGTAAAGACATTTCAAAAGGTTCTAATTTTTCAGCGGCCTTTTTAGTTTCTTCATTCAATGTTGCAATTCCATTAGAGAGATCTTCATGCTCTTTTCTCAATCGAATAATTTTACCATTATATTCTTCTTCGACTTCAGTTTTCACTTTCTGAAAGTAGAAGCTATTTACGCTTTTCTTTATATCGTGTATGGCTTTTTCATCGACTTTGATAAATCCAAAAGCAAAGCTAATTTTATAAAATATATCCTTTACAACTTGGAAAATTTTAGCAGCAATCCCTGTCTGTTTTTGAGAATAGAGAGTCAGGTAGCCACTATTTGAAACGGCCAATTTTGGATCTAGTCCTTGAGTTTCCAAGAAATTGAAATTTTCTAAGGTGTAAGCATTAGAAATTAAATGTTGTTGATTGATGTTCATAATTAATCCTAAAAGTTAATGTGTTTTTTTTATTTTCCGTTAATAATTTGACTGATCAAATCCTCATCGATAACTGTTTTGACATTGAGTTCTTTTGATTTTTGCTTGATATAAGACTCTAGCATAGGGTCTAGAAAGTTGTGAAGTAGCAAGAAAAGTTTCAATTGATTTTCATCTGTTGGGCTTAAGGTCGTTTGAGCTATCTTTGATATTTTAATCACTGTTGAAAATTTTTCTTTTGTAACGCGATGAAATAATTCTTTAGATTTAAATAAGTTCACCAATTCATTTTGCTCTAAAACTAAGGTCTTTTGCAACTCGATCATGTCTGTTTCTAGTTTCTCAATTGCTGCGATTGCCTTTTTATCCTTGCCACGGCTAGCTGACGCTTGTGATTTAAAGAGAAGAATTTGATTTGAAATTGTGGCAATTGTTTTTTCTGTTTCTGATTGTTGCGTCTTTTCTGTTCGATTGATACATTCTTTTAATATTTTAAGGGCAGTTGTCGGTTGAGGCGCTTCTTTTAATTTGATGGATTCTTTATAAATGTGTTCAATTGCGTAATCGCTTTTAAGTGGGTGTGAGCGACTTTTTAGGAATGTATCGTTTAAGATTTTTAGAGTTTCATCTTCTTCAGTATTTTCTATATCAACCTTATCAAAACGTAGAGAAAAGGCATTGTTGTTTTTAACATGACTGTATTCTTCTTTGGTTGTAATTCCGATCACATGTGGAAAATCCCCATCTTCATCCAAAAATGTTTTGAGCTCATCTGCCATCGGTTCATTATTTTTGCAAGCCATGTGAATTTCATCAAAAACTAAAATAATATCATTGCGATGACGCCCCATTGCGGCACTAATTTCATTTAAAATATCGTTACCGCCACCAAAAATGCCGGCTTTTTGATCTATAAGTTTTTTTGTATTGATGCGAAAGACAATTTTTCCTTTTAGTTCAGGATAATCACCTCTTTCAATTGCTGCTGCCAAGGCTTTTGCTGTCAAACTTTTTCCAACTCTTGAATTGCCGACCAAAATGGGATGTCTGCCTAATTTTAGGATGTTAGCAATAGAGTCTAACGATTCTTTTCGTCCTTGAGGAACAAAACCCTTACCCTGAACTTCTTTTGTCCAATTTTCAGCATAAGCCGGAAGGTAAGAGGGCTTAGGCTTGATATATGGCCAGATAATGCTGAGGGCTGCAATGACGAGAAGGCCACCTCCAAGATAGGCGCCTCCCGCTTCTGCCCCCATAAGAGGAAGAATCATTTGAGAGATCATACCAAAAAGACTCAATAACATCATAATTTTATGAGACTTCGTATCAGCATCTAGATCATTTTTTGCAGGTTTAAAGAATGAGGCTATGCCGAATGTATTGATAATACTTTCAATCAAAGAAATAATTCCATCTAAAACTGATGAAAGTCTTGCAGATAGCGTTGGAGAATACTCTTTTTCAGTCAATTCAAGATGATATTTTGCTGCATGAATCAATGATTTTGCTTCTTTTAAGGCATCTTCAGTAGTATCTTTAACAGCTTCCTGCATTTTTTTTAAGGGAATGAGGGTTGCAAGACGGTCTAAAAATTGGATGGGATCAGCAATAGCAGTTGTAGATAGCATCTCCATAAAAAAGCAATTCAAAACGTTTGTTAAATCGCTTCCTTTCATCTCCTTAATAGTTTTCACAAGAGTTTGATCCGGCTTAAAGAAATACCCTAGGTTAATTTGCTTTAATTTATCCACAACAACTTTTGATTGCTCGGATACAATTACAAAAGGGTTGTATTGAGGAATGTTTTGTCCACTGACAGTCTGCGAGTTCATTTTATTACCTTAATATCTAATAGAAATAGTTTTATTCAAATCTCCTTAAAGGAAATTTGTTTGATTGATAATTTTATGATTTCTGAACTTAAATAACAATAAAAATTTACACGATAATTACAAAAATTAAAGATAATTAAACTCATTATTTTAATCTAATTAAACGAATGGGGACAGTTCTCTTACAAGTGCATTACTTTTTAATCAACAATCTAGTTTTATATCTCTATGATAGTCGTTTATAATACACTTATAAGAAAACCGTCCCCAAATTAATTAATATTTCATTATTTTACAGTATAAATTTTTTATTGATACCTAAGAAATCGTCTAAGCTCTTTAGGGTACTTTTATCTTCCTGAATTAATAAATTGTCTTATGAGAACACATAACTCTCCAATTTGACCTTCTAATAGATGAATTCTTTGATGGTTTGCTTCACGGTCAACAAGCAATAATCTAAGTTCTTGATCTTTTTCTTGTATTAAAGAATATAGAAATAAATTTTGGCCTCTAAGATTTGCTATTTCATCATTGCTTAGTGCTAGATGTTGTTGGGTAGTGTTCAGATCCTGTTGTAAAACAGCAGCTTGTTGCTGTGCTAAATCTGCTTGTTGTTGAGTAGCTATAAGATTTTGCTGGGCAATAAGCGCTTGCTGTTGAGCTAAGGCTGCCTGTTGTTGGACAGCAGCAAGATTTTGTTGGGCAATAGCAGCTTCCTGCTGAAGAGCAGCCTGAGCTTGTTGTGAAATTACTAGTTGTTGCATTGTTGCTTGAAGGGTATTTTCAAGAGGGTTTGGTTGAACAGTAACTGCGTTAACAGGACCATTTAACAATGTTTTTGCAATAACTGGTTTATATTTATCAGTTTTAGGTGCAAGTCCTCGATCCATCATTTCATAGGGGTTAATGTATAAATTGATTAACCTCTGTGCAGCCACATCATGACACCTTTTTGCATGTCCATTGTCTATTTGTCTAACAACGCTATATTTTGAACCATCTTGCTCTGTAAGCTCATAAGAACAATTTATGATAAAGTGATGCTTACGATGCGTTGCAACTGAGTATTTATTGGGATTTGTAATACTGAAATTCATTTTTTTCCTTTTGTATAAATTTTTATATTTGTTGTTGTAAAATTATAAGTTGATTCATGACATGAATCATATTTCTAGTTTGAGCCTCAAGTGTTGCAAGACTTCTACTATCTTCAGCAATGGAAACACGTAATTGAGATGCATTCTGATCATTTGCTTGTAACATGGCTATCATTTCTGAATTATTTTCTTTAAGATCTTCAATTTTTCTGTCCAATAATTCTAAATTACGATTTACAATGATTAATTTTTCACTTGTAGTGGTTTGGCACTGTTGCGTAACGACAAGAGATTGCTGTGTCTGCCCACTGGATCGATTAAGACAAACGAATTTATTATTTGTATCGGCAAGCACTTGTTGAGTTTTCTCGATGCATTGAGTTAAAAGATTGAATTCTTGACTTAAAAGTTCACTCCCTTGATTTGTAGCATTCAACTGATTTTGAAGATCTAGATGCAATTTTTCTGTGTTACTTTTAGCAGGTGCCTGAGTAACTTCTTTAAAACAGGTGTTTGAAATTTGAAAACTCATTTTATATTCCTTTATTAAAAGTTTGCATCCAAAGCGGCAAGAAGGTTTGCTCTCATTTCCGGTGTGATGCTATTTGCTAAAGCCGGTTTATTTCTAAAATCTTCTTCTAATTCAATAGTTATTGCAGCTACATCTTGGTTTAGTTGATCTAATTGCTGCATAGCAATAGCTTCACGTTGCCTCGCATTTTTTAATGCATCTACATTCTCATTAAAGCTTTCTATGGCTATTTCTTTTAGTTCCCTAACTTCACTAAGCTCAACATTATTTTCTTTCAATTTTTGATTAGAGGCTTCATATTTTTCATGTGTTGCTTGTAACTTTTCATTTGTACTTTGGAACTCTGTATTAATCTCAGCGAATTTTGTGTGAGTTTCCGATAAGTTTATTTGAAGTTCCGACAAACTTGCGTTAGTTTCTTTCATCTTTTCTACATTCGCGACCGTTGCAACATTTAGAGCTGCAAATTCCTTTGGCAAATCTAAAAATTCTTCTGGTATAATAGGCGTTGAATGATGTGCTAAAGGGCTAAGAGAAGCTACTTCTGAAAAGAATTTACCTTCTAATTTATTTTGGATCATCTTAACAAATGAAGAGCAATCTGCCGAAAACACTTTTCTTGATACTGCATTTTTCCAGTCTTGCACGATGTTTGCATGGTATTGGCTGTATTCAACAGTTTCATTGACCATCCATTGATTCTTTGCTAAGGTGAACCCGTGAGGTAAAATTTCCAAAACTTTTTTTTGATCAAGCTCCCATGCTTTTACCGCTTTCAAGTAGTTTTCCATTGCAACACGAGCAGCTTCCTTTGCTTTTCGTCTTGCTTTTTTGCGCTTCTTTTTATCCTTATCAAAAATCGATATACCTATGATTGAAATTTTCCTTGCACTCAAAGTTAAAACCGGTAAGTCACAGATTCCTAAAGGAATAGATGCTGTTACCGCTGTATTTAAAGGCTTACTTAGTGGAACATGGACCCCTAATTTAACAGGAACAACACCAGCTACCGGGACTACATAAGAAGCTGATACTGTCCCTTTCAGGGGCTTCTTCAAAGTACCTGAAAAACCAATAGAACCTTTGTTATTAAAAACAGGAGCTGATCCAAAAACTTGCGAATTTTTAAGATTTCTTGGTTTGATAATGGCACCTGCAGTAAAATGTGCATTATTAGCAGTTAATGAAAATGTCGACTTTTTAATATGACAAGGATTTAAATTGACTCCTAAAGATGTTGTAACGGCATTTGGATTTTTTTGAGGATCAAATTTTGTAACGTTATGAGAAAATGAAAGTGTGGAAGATTTTATTTTTCCGGGCCTGAAGTTGGCCCCCACTTGCATGTCATCCGTAACAGGTTGAATAACACTCACGCTCATTTGCTTAAAGTTTGTAGGATTCTCAATCCGAACATCCAATCCTTCTGGAAGCAACTCTTTTACTTCATTAATTACTTTAACGGTTGTCGTGTAAATATTTTGCAGTACAGGTTCAGGTTCTTGTTTCTGGCTGGCTTCATACTCTTGACGCCTTTTTGCAAGGTCGGTTTTTTTAAGAGTTTTTGTTGAAAATTCTTCCGTATCCAAATTTGAAATAAGGGGTTCTAATTCTATTCTTTCTCGGGTGTTAAAATGTCCAATTGCTATTGGCCCTGTGAAAGGTTTCTTTTTCAAAAATTCTTCAGTTGGTTGCAAGTTTTTGAAGGCGCGTGAAAGATATGCAGTTTTAGAAAAGGAAAATATATTTGATTTTTGAGAATAGAGTTCTTTAAAAAATGAACTCTCTTTTAAGATATTTGGAATATTGTATTTGAAAGTTGGATATTTCTCATTAACAATCCAATCGAAAATCCTAGGATTAAACAGTTCTCTTTCTCCTAAATATTCTAAACGTTTTGTTTTCATTGCTATTGCTAAGAGTTTATCATTAACTATGTCTGATTGAATAATTACATTTTTAACTTTAAACTCTTTTGCTAGCTCACTAATTTTCTGTAAAGCCAAAAACGTCGTGCCTGAAGTCTTTGTTTGAGCTCCATACGCAGCTCTTGCCCCATTAGATTCTGTGATTACAAGACCGTCTACCCAAATGGATACGCTTTTTTCGGGGTTATGTTGAACAAGAAGCTTAAGAGTGCCTTTTATAGCATCTTTTTCTAGAGGAATTGTTTTTTTTTCTAGTACACCCTTACCATCAACTTTAACTGTTTTTTGTAAAGTGGCTGTTGTACCAGTGTCATCTCTGATAAATTTTAAAGTGGTTTTTTTTAAAGCTTCAATTTCAGTGGGTGCAATGATTTTTATAACTTTAAAAACTTTAATTTTTGGTAATGGTATAAAAAAAAGTGCACCGGCAATAGCATCTGTCGTAGTTTCTGAAGATATTCCATATTTTTGTTCAATATGTTTAGGAGTTTCCATAGCTTTTTTAATACTAGGGAAGTCTTCAGAAAAACTCTCAATATATTTACCTGCATTATTAATGAGTTCCTCAATGGTATTACATGCGGTTTCAGTCACTTTTGTACTCTTGCATCCATGTTCAATTACAGCACTTACCGCTCGATTGATCGGGGCAAATTCTTCTAAATGATTTTGAAGAATGATACGATCTGATTCATCTAAAGTTTTGTTACCTGATAATTGATGCCCATCTAATCCAAACATAAAAACAATACCCTATTTTACCCTATTTTAATCTTCAATTTTTTTTAATAAATGTGAAATCTCGTTAACTTCAAAACTTTTGAAACAAATTAAATTATATTACAGATACAATAACAAATGTTTGATTTTTTGTAAAACTTTTAATCGAAGCTAGATTCAATTAAACTTTAATTTATCGATTAAAAGTAATTCACTTAACGAGAAAAATGCGACAAGATTTACACACTAAACACCGGCTACCTATGTAAAACTGAAAAAATAAAGATTTTTGGTGAGTTTTAAGGCCAGTAAGGTTTACTTCAAGGCCGGTTATTGCATAACTGGCCCTGAAACTTTTTTAGTAAAATCTAGACTTCCTGAGGATACAGATTCACTTTAGAACTTTGTAAGATATGACCTATGATTTCCTTGGGTAAATGAGAAACCAAGGAATCGGAATCTTTACCTGCGAGAGCGAATAATATTTGCGGGTAGGTAATTTCCTTTTTTGCCTGTCTTATTTTTTTCTGATTGGGGCTTTCAATTCTGGCACACGTTAAAATATGAGCTATAATTTCTTTCGGCAAAAAGGAAATTAAAGAATTGTTGTCTTTACCACCAAGAATAAATAAAGCATTCTGTTTTTTTATTTCATTCTTTGCTTGCTTGTAGATCATCATTCTCGTTTTAGGAAAATTTTCTTCAGGAAACTTTTCTTTGATAAGACCTTTTCTGTCATGAGTAAAGCCATGTGCTCTCACTGCACCATATTGCAACAATAATTTTGTAGTCTCAAGGTTTCTTGTAGCACAACAAAGAATTGTGTCATAATCAGAAACTAAATTAACATCGGCAGAAGCTTTAATCAATTCTTCTATAATTTGAAGTTCTTTATTATTTTTAAGACCAGACATTGAAATATTATTGATTGCAAATTTCAATGGCGTAACATCAATACAATTTAGAAAATCTACATGATTGTTTAGCAATTTTATAAAATATTTAGTTAGAGTTAAATTATTTTTATGGACAGCCATGTGTAGGCATGTACCCCCCAAACAAGGTCCGTTAGGTCCCCTCATTTCTAATTTAAAGTCAGAATTTTTTTTCCATTCCGCTTCAAATTCAATAGGGCTCGTGTTTTCAGTTATCTTCGTTATCATATTGAATACGTAACTTTCTTTATTTTCTGGAGCTTTATATAAAGTATAAAACTTAGTATATAGCTGATTCCCACTTTCAATTTTATTAATATTCATCACAATCCTTTGTTTAAACATTTTTTAAAATTCAAACATACAGTTTTTATTAAAACTTGTCAACTGTTAATAAATTTAAGGTATTATAATTATAGGTTTTTAAAATTGAGATTACTTTGAAATGAGCATCAATTCATTAGTATTGTTTCTTCATGTATCATAGCCCAATCAACAACCGCTTCTATGGCTACAAGTGTTGAAGATGGGAAAATCCAGCATAAAACTTATCTAAAAGATCTTGAAAATTAGGATATTTATCATTCTGAATGGAGTTTTATCAGCTGAAGCTGAAAACTTATATCAACGTATCTGGCATGAATACATTGAGAAGGCGGCCTAATTGCAGGATGGAAGATAGAAATAATTTGGAAAGAAGCTTTCCTACATAATATATTTGGAATCTTTTCAGATCTTTTAGGGCAAACCCATGCCATGTGTGATTTAAGAAAGGACTTCCGCGTTGTTGATAATAGAAGAAGGGATCAAGGGACAGTTCTCTTACAAGTGCATAACTTTATAATCGACCGTTTAGTTTTTATACCTTTAAATAATTCGATTAAAAAGTTAAGCACTTATAAGAAAACCGTCCCCAAACTTCTTGTTATAAATTATTTGATTTTTTATAGCGATAAAAACAAAAAAATATTTATAATTAAAAAGAGGAGACTAACTTTTCATTAGGGTGATTTTCCAACCTTTTTCCTCTAACATAGAGATGAGGTTTAAATTATGGGTGCTTGCTAAATGAGATGTTCCAAAAACAAAAAACTGAGGTGTTGAAGAAGAATTTAAAAATTCATCTACCTTTTTACTTAAGTTGATTTCTCGATTTCTTTGAAATGCTATAGACTTTAAGCTATCAAATATTTCAAATAAAGTTTTCATCTCGTCGAGAAGATCTTCTTTGCCAATTAGATTTTCTTTTATGTCTTCATGGGCGTTTTGTATCCACTCTCCATTTTGGATGGAATTGGCTTTTATTGCCGCGTGATGAATAATTGCTAAAGGATTTTTAAGGTCTTCTATTTTGTTAAGTTTTTTCTCTTTTATAATAAAATTACAAAGCGCTAAATCGTAGTTCTTACCGTTATTATCATCAGCAATTTCAAGAGTGAATTTATCAAAAAGGGTAAGATTTTCAAGAAAACCCCCTTCAAGCTCTTTCATAACAGCAATAAAGTCTTGCTTTTTTCCGAGTTTCCAAGATTCGTTTCGTTTGGCTACCAATGCTTTTAATATGTTTAGTTTATCCTCTTCCCTTAAAGCAGGTTTAACCGTTGACTCCTCTTCGCTAGTTGGTTTATCGGTAGAAGTCGCATTAACAATCGATAATAACTTATTTATGTGCTGAGGATGGTCAGAAATGAGTCCCGTAAAATTATTTTTATATATTGAAATGATCTGATCATCTAATAAGGCTTTTGATTGATTACTGTCTCCATCCTCTTCCATTGAAACAGCAGCCTTATTTGTTTCTAAAGCTTCAGCTAAAAAATGAAAATCAACACCCGGTTTTGTCATTCCTGAAGGTCCGTCCAAAGGACCCGGGGTAAAGTGAGTCGTTGCGGAAAAATCATAACTCGAGTTATCCATCTCTTTAACTTTATTAGAAAAGTTTTTATAAGTGGTTTTTTTCTTGTCCATCTTTATCAAAATCGGTGAGGTAGGTTTCGACATTTTCTACAAAAAGAGTTTTGGATTGGTTAAACACTCCTTTTATTTTTTCATTTTGAAGGGAAAGCAGCATCTCTTTATCAGCAACGTGAGGCGCTCCAAAAAAATAACCTTTTACTTCGTCTGTTTTACTATCTTTAACTTCAAATAAAAAACCGTTGGCATTTATATGAATTTCATTATTATTATTGGTATTCATAACATTTTCTCTGCTGTTTTTTAATATTCCTTATAATATATTATTATACCTAACAACCTATAAAACCCACAAACACAATTCTGAATAATGAGGATATTATTCAATTTCAGGAGTTAGTAATTGAAACTTATTCTGCTGAGGTATAAATTTTTTTTCTTAGAGTGAACTTCTTGATAAATAAGGTTTAAGAAAAGCGCGTTTACCTGTAAAGCGGGTTTACATTGAGGGCGTTGACTTTTCTGATTTATTGGTGTTAAAATGGGATTTTTTGAGGGGTTAAAAATGGATACGGAAGCTAATGTTAAGGCGGTTCTTTTTGATTGTGATGGAACGCTTGTGGATAGCGAATACTCTCATTATCTTAGTTGGAAGCATGCGCTTTTAGAGTTAGATGCTGATCTTTTGTTGGATGAATACTTCCACTATGTTGGCAAGTCTGCTGATGTGAATGCAAAGTTGCTGGCAGAAAAAATAGGTCGGGATGTTCCAGACCAAATTTTAAAAATGAAAAGGGAGTTTTATGAGGTTCTTTGTAAAGAAGGATTGCCTCCTATTGCATCGACGGTTGGTTTTCTTAAACAACTTGGGTTAAGAAAAGAGTCGTTAGGGGTAAAAATAGGGGTATGTTCTGCGGCAAGAAAGGGAGAGATTTTAGAGCATTTGAGGAGTCTTGAAATTGAACATTTGATAGACATTGTTTTGTCAGGGGAAGATGATCTTGAAGAGTATGTTGACGTGGAGGGTGTAAATAAGCCAAAGCCCTATATCTATTTACATGCGATGAAGGGTGTAGGGGTTTTGCCTGAAAATACGATTGTCATTGAAGATAGTCTGCCGGGTGTTATTGCAGGCATAACTGCCGGTTGCTTTACGATAGCAATCCCAAGTGATTATACAGTACAACAGGATCTATCCCGTGCTGATATGATGATTAAGTCATTTGCAGGAATAAGTGTAGATGACTTTTTTAAGATGATTGAGCAGTTTAAATGAACTAGTGAAAATTTTTAATTAAAAGGGATCGGGGACAGTTCTCTTACAAGTGCATAACTTTTTAATCGACCATTTGGTTTTATACCTTTAGCTAAATCGATTATAAAGTTATGCACTTATAAGAAAACCGTCCCCAAGTTTAAAACTATTCCCCTTTTTTTGGGATGATAGTTTTAATAATTGAACGTGATGCCTGCGCCAAAAACCGCTCCATCTAAGCTTAAATTGCCGTCTGATCCAAGGTCACTAAAGTCATAAATACGATGCTGTTCTAAGCCAAGATTTAGATGAAATCTCACATCACATCCGCAAAAACAAGTCTGGCAAGTATCCCAACGAATACCTATAGCCATATCTGTAGCAACATTATTGAAACAACCATTCTTTCTGCCATCGCAAATGCTAACTGATCTTGTAAAAGTGTCTACATCATAATTCTTTGCATGAACATGTCCGTAGTAACTGACGACAGCAAATTTGCCATAGAGACTAAAGTTGCAACCCAAGTCCCAACCAGCATCTATTCCGATTTGAGGACCTATTCCCCAAAAATCTTCTTTATCATTCTTATCTGTTATAGCACTACTAAAGCCTGAAATTGCAGGTGTGAATACTGTCACAAGATGCGATTTTAATCTTTGGTGAATCTTTAGAGCACGCAAACCAATAAAGGGCTTCAAATAAAAACAAGATGCTACGCTAAATTGACGACCGAAAGTCAAATCAATCGCATCATATTTAATCTTCCAACGTCCATGTTGTGAATCATCTCTAAAACTTGAACGTCCATTAAAGTGGGTCCAATCAAGTTCAACATCAACACAATTAACAGCAACTTCAGCTCCCACACGGAATCCTGGACTCCATTTATTACTTGGTCTTTTATGTGATTCCCTTATTCTAGTCGTTCTAATGTTTCCATTATCCGTTGTAAATATGCTTGTATTTCCAAAAGCACCTTCCAGACCACATAACTCAGGCCTCCAATAGAGTAACTCAGCATTAAAACTTATCAAGCCGGGCTGAGCATCACAGCAAATAGGGGCACAATCCATTGATTGATTATAATCAAAGGCACTTAATGGGGCTACCATAGTCACCAACAAGCTTAATGCTAGTTGTATATTTTTTTTAAAAACGTTCTTCATATCAATCATTTCCTAGTTTAATTGGTTTGCCTCTGTAAAATCAGAGTTTTCGCACTCTCTTAAAGGGTACCTAATTTATGAACAATAAGAGATGCACCTGCAGTACCCGCTACAGGACCTAAATTAGTATTTACACCTGTATTAGTAACTGTTAGGATAGAATTAGGAGTTGTTACCTGAATTATAGCTTCCCCAGTTAATAATTCAGTATGAATAGTAGCAGTACCAGCATCAACAATAACTCCCCAGTTACTTGGTGAAAGAGATGTGTTGTCAAGGGGAATGCCATTTAGTTCAAATTGAAAAGACAAAGGCGTTGGAGCCCCTGCGTTATCAAGAGCTAGTTGATAACTAGCTAAGTAGTATCCCGGTTGGACAATAACTAGATCACCAGTTCCCGGTGCATGAGTAAAATCTGCTACTGAAGATGTATATCCATCAATATTATAAACAACATCAGCTCCAGCTAAAACTGCTTGAAAACCGACAGTGTTGTACAAGGCAGCAAATGCGCTTGATATGCCTACTCCCGTGGCTCCTGTTACACCAGTGGCTCCTGTTACACCGGTTGCACCAACTCCAGGCCCCGTAACACCAGTAACACCTGTCACTCCAGTAACTCCAGTAACTCCCGTTACACCTGTGGCTCCGGTAACACCGGTTGCACCAACTCCTGGCCCAGTAGCCCCTCTAAGACCTGTAGCACCCGTTGCACCTGTAGGTCCTGGGGTTTCTATTTCCGAAAGAATACGATCTCCTCGGTCACAACCGGCTGACAATCCCTGTGTTAAACTACAGCAAACAGCTGACATTAATATAAGCGTGCGTAAAATCATAATGTATCCTTCTCTTAAAAGTAATTTGAAAAGTCTAGATTAATTTTTGATATTTTTCAAAAAAAATTTTTGACTAAAGTTCGTGTATATCAAAAAAGTTTTTGATTTGTCAATTTATTTTTACAATTTTAAGAAACATTAACTCTCTTAAAAATTTGAAGGAAAAAAATTGCAAAATCGAGTTTAAGGCATATCGTTTTTCCGTGCTTTTGTTATTTAGAAGCTTATTAAGAGTTTTATATTTATTTATAAATATGATATATATAGGTTATAAATAAAGAACGTAAAATTTAGAAGTGAGCCTTATGACACAAAAAGCAAAAGAGAGAAGTCAGTTCCTAGTGATTCTCCTGATCGTTTTTTTAGGATTTTTAGGCATTTCAATGCCCTACCTCATATTTCCGGCACTTTTTCTTAATCCGGCCTATTCTATTGTATCTGAAAATATTGGTGAATTTACTAAATTTGCTCTTCTTGGAATAACTCTAGCAGCTTACCCTTTGGGTCAATTTTTTGGATCGCCTGTTTTAGGATCACTTTCAGATGATTACGGGCGTAAGCCAATATTGACAACAAGTTTATTTATTACGGCCATATGCAATTTAATCACAGGGTTTGCCATTTATTGGCAGATGTTATGGTTGCTTATTTTAAGTCGTCTAATCGCAGGCTTAATGGAGGGTAACATTTCTATTGCAAGGGCAATGGCAACCGATTTGCCAACCATTTCAAAACATAATGCTTTTGGTAAAATAAATGCTGCTGCTTCAATCGCCTATTTAATAGGGCCCCTCTTTGGTGGTTTGTTGACAGATAAGGAACTTTTTGAAGGGTTGACAATATCAACACCTTTCTATTTCATTTGCATTTTCTTTATCGCTTTAACTCTTCTTTCAATTTTTGTTATCGAAGATCACTCAAATCCAAAAAATCGCAAAGTCGTTACAATTTTAGAAAGAATTAATTTAATTAGAAGGTTATCGTTACTTTTTACAAATAACCGTTTAAGATTTTTGATGTTAACATCTACTCTCTTTACGCTTGCTGTGGACATTTTTTATGAATTTGGCCCGATCTACCTGACAGTTAAGTGGGAACTCAACCCTTCAGACCTTATCATTTACAATGCGTCCCTTTGTGCAGGTCTTGCCATTGGAAATGGGGTTTTGCCGGCCTATTTTACACAATTTTCAAAATCTTCTGTTGTTATCAATGCTATAACCACCTTTTCGTTATTTTTATTAGCTATTATTTTGACTGATTCAACACACCTTATGATTGTTTTATTTGGACTATGTGGTTTAAGTATAGGTCTTGCAGTGACTTTTCTTACCGTTAAAATCTCAAATTCTGTTCCTGATTCTATTCAAGGGGAAGTTTTAGGTGCACAAGTTTCTCTTCGAGTACTTGGGGATGCAATTATTTGTCTTTTTGGTGGTTTTCTCTTGTTCTTTTCATCAAAAATTATTCTTGTATTTGCAACCGTTGTTTCATTTATTTCCATGGG
>JBBSJT010000060.1:0-14416 GCA_038257035.1 Chlamydiia bacterium | reverse complement strand
TTATTATAAATTATATTAATTAATGCTATAATAAAACATGTACTACATAAAGGAGATAATTCATGGAAGCACCTATTAATCTAAACAACGAAGTAGATAGTATTATTAACACTCTTCTTTCATTAAATCAAGTCAGTGGGAAAATCGATTATAATGCCAATCAAAATCTTTTCCAAAGAATCGGCACACTGTCAACAGTTACAAATCTTTTCAGTTATAAAGGAGATCATGAAACTGCACTAACAGGCCTTACCAGACTGAAAAACAGAATTATAGATTTTAGTGTGCATTTTCAAAAAGCGGACCCTGAAGAAGTAGCCAATCTTGCATTAAAAATTGATGAAATGAAAAATTTAATCAATAGCGCACAGACTGTCATTAGTAAAAAAGTTATTCCTACTTACAATTCTGCAGGATTAGAACCTGAAGCAATTTTAATTGCGTCAGTATATAGAGATTTGAAAAAGACCTGTTTAAATTATTTCCCACCAAGTGATCTTCCTCCTCCCCTTCCATTTACTCTTCAAGAGGGTCAAGCGGAATATAAGCAACCATTTGTAGGCACAAAAGAAAAAGTAGAATCGTTTGTTTCAGGCCCTGAAGTTGAATCTAAAAAACCGAGTACATTGCCACCCTCGATTAAACAAGAATCTGAGTCCCAAGAATCTGACTTTTCGGTTAAGCAGAAACGCTCTCCAAACGTCGTTGAAATTAAAGTCCCTAAAGGCTATGAATTTCCGATCAGTAAGGATGAAGCAAAACTTATTGCTAGTGAAAAAGAAGAAACTAAGGAAGCCACCCTATTTGCCGGCAGAAACCTTTTTACCCTCAAGGGCATTCTAAAAGATTATAAAGAAAAATTCGATGATTTCGAAGAAAATTTAGAAAAGTTCGTAAGTTCAAAAGAATTAGAAACAATTAGCAAATCAGAACTTGATAAATTATCCCCTCAAGGCACAGGACTTCGGGGAGGTTCTCGTGGGGGTCCGGCACCCTTAAAGGCACGTGGAGGCCCGGCACCCATGAAATCTTCAGCTAAACCTGTTGAAGTCAGTGATCCGCAAATAGACGCCGCTTTTGATCGATATAAGTCTGCCAAAACAGAAAGATTGAATTCTCAAAAAAAACTAGCTGAGTTGCTTTTTCCTGAAAATGAAAAGGACTTTGACGTGGTGAAGTTGAATGAATACAAAAATGTTTTTGTCACTAAATTAAAGGAAAAAATTAATGCCTTTAATGATGAAATTAAACATCTAGAATCCATTAAAAATCAGCCGGTTGCAAAAAAAATTGAAACAGCAGAAAGCGTTCAACAAAGAGAATTGCAACTTTTCATTCAGAATTTAAAAAACTTATCGGGTAGTATCAAGACAGCCCATCAAGCTATTATCCGTCTTGAAAAAGAGTTACCTACCCTGCCGCTTAAGATAAAGATTAAACGTACTGATATTGATCAAAATGAAGATGCAGAGAAAAACATAAAGTTAAATAGTGAACTTGAAATACTTACCAAACGCCAAAAAGAAATACCTTTAGAAATTCAAAAACAGCAAGCAAAAATTGAAATAGATAAACCCAAACTTCAAAATGCTTTAAAAGTACAAACAACAGAAACTGAAAGTTTATTAAAACTTGCAGCCATCGAAATCAAAAGATTAGAGGGTTAAGGCTTGAAATTATATCTATTATAAAGCAGGCCTGAAGGCCTGCTTTATATTTGTGGCTCTTACCTTTTTAAACTACAAAATAAATGTGAATTGATTTAGCATGACTAGACTTGTGCAAGGAGTTATGCTATGATCATTGATGGAAAAAAAGTCGCATTAGAAATCGAATTAGAGCTTAAAGAAAAAATCGCCGCAATAAACGGTCGCAAACCCTGCCTTGCCGTTATCTTGGTTGGTAATCACCCTGCCTCAATCGTTTATACCTCAAGAAAAGTTGAAATGTGCCAGTTCGTTGGAATGGAATCCTTAAAAAAAGAATTTCCCGAAAATTTTGAAGAAGGGCTACTGCTTGAAGAAATCGAAAAACTAAATCAAAATCCTCTTATCGATGGGATTTTAGTACAGTTGCCATTGCCGGCTCATATTAATCCTGAAAAAATCATGCGAAAAATCTCTCCTGAAAAAGATGTAGATGGCTTACATCCTTTAAATATTGGTAATTTATTGCTCGGCGAAACTAAAGGATTTTTCCCCTGCACACCTCTTGGTATAAAAGTCTTAATAGAACGTTATGGAATTCATTTGGAAGGCAAACATGTGGTTGTTGTTGGCCGAAGCAATATTGTCGGCAAACCAATAGCCGCAATGCTTGTTCAAAATAGAGGTTTTGGGAATGCAACAGTGACAATTGCCCATCAAAAAACTCAAAACCTCGATCAAGTGTGCCGACTTGCCGATATTTTAATCGTTGCAATTGGAAAACCATTATTTATTAAGGCTGATATGGTTAAAGATGGTGCTGTGGTCATTGATGTAGGAATCAATAAAATTTCAGACTCTTCCAAAAAATCAAACTACCGCCTGGTTGGCGATGTCGATTTTGAAAACGTGCAAGAAAAATGCTCTTTCATTACGCCGGTTCCAGGAGGAGTTGGCCCAATGACAATCGCCATGCTTCTCTCTAACACACTTTTAAGCTATGAAATGAGACATGCGAAAAAACCTTAATATCCTTTTTATTTGTTTCATTATCTGCAGCTGCTCATCGACAAATAAAACAAAAAATAGATCCACACTATTTGAAGGTCAGGCCATGACCATGAATTATAAGATCATCGTCGGAAATTCAGTAGATCCAAGCCAAAATGAAACTATCCTAAATCTTATTGCTACAACCTTTGATGAAATTGATGCCATCTATAACAAATGGAACCCAAATTCAGAAATTTCAGTCCTTAATCGATTAACAAAAAAAACAGTGGTTCACATTTCAAAAGAGCTTGAAACTTTTTTAGTCGAAACTAAAGAACTTGTTTTTTTAAGTAATGGGCTTTTTGATCCGACCATTGAACCTTTACAAAAACTATGGAAAAAACATTTAAAAATAGGCACTACTCCATCTGAAACTGAAATTCAAGAGAAAATGCAATTAGTGGGTTTTGATAAAATTCATTTTGAAAATGGCACATTTTACAAAGATTTTGACGAGACAAGTTTAGATCTTGGTGGCATTGCAAAAGGATACGCCGTCGATTTATTAACATCCCGATTAAACGATTTAGGCTATGAAAATACATTCGTTGAATGGGGCGGTGAAATTAAAGCAACGGGACAACATCCCGACAATCGCCCTTGGCATATTTTCATTAGTCGCTTTCAAAATACAAATCCTGAAGATGCCATTGCCCATCTTGACCTTGAAAATGAGGCCATTGCAACAAGTGGAGACTATTTACAAAATTGGTCTGTTGAAAAAAATAAAACTTATTTTCATATCGTCAATCCAAAAACGGGCTATTTGGCAGAAATAAAAGAAAATTCGATTGCAAGCGCAAGCGTTATCGCCAAAAGCTGCCTTGTTGCGGATGCATTAGCAACAACTTTAATGTTATTTGATGAAACTGACGATGCAACCAAATGGATAGAAAGTGTTAAAGAGCGCTACGATGGTGTTCGGGTTTGGGTGGTGACAAGGTAGTGAGAGCACAACGAAAGAATGAGAAAATTTGCTAATTTGGAGTGCGGAGACCTGGCTCCGCTTTGCCCTCAGCCCGACCTGGCGGGCTGCTAAATCGACAAGTTCGATTTATTTAATAAAAGGCTTTAATCCCGATAAATCGGGCTTGCAAATCGCCAGGTCGATTTGAGCTACAAAGCTGTGTCAGGCCACAGCACTCCAAATTAGCAAATTTTATTAATGGTATGTGAGGGATTAATGTATAAGATATTGCTGATGATCTTTTTGATGTGCGGCTCTTTATGCGCGTTTGAGGAATATAAAATAGTGCCTGTCGCGTATAAGGGAAGATTTATCCCCTTGGATGTCTATGCGGGGAATTTTTTACAGGAATTCTACGGCAAAGAAAAAATAAAAAAGTCACACCTTTCCCGATTTGAGATGTCCACAACAGATCCACTCCCCTTCTTTCTAAAATTTTATTTTTTAGGTTCAAAGCCCTTTCATGATGCACCCTTATTTCGAATTTCCCACGCAGAAATAAAAAGGCTTTTTAGCTTAAATTTAAAAGAAGATCATTTTTCCTATAACGAATTAAAGCCTGCACTTGAAAAAATAGGGAAGATGAATTTTATAGAAATGCAAGATAAGAATCATGAAAATGCCGCCAACATCTTAATTGCACAACTTAATGACTTCCATGCTTGGACCGGGGTAATAGTAAAAGATTTAAAACTTTCTCTTCATGAAACTCCCCTCATGTCGCATTTGGAAAATTTAGGGGTAAAGTTCTTGGCCTTACCTACAAAGAAACTAGGAAATTGGGTGTCGCTCCATGCATTAAAAATCCAAATTAAAGATAAAAGCGGTGTTTTAAAAGGGATAAGTAACTTCACACCCTATAAGGATGAAAGTTTCAATACCTTAAGAAACGCCTATTTTGACCTGGAACAAGCTTATATCGCTAAAGACATGAATCATATTAATAAAAGCCTTGAAGCTTTAGGAAAAGCTTTAAATGAGCCTTATGCCTCAATTTCACAAAATAGCGCACTGCAGGCCTTTCAAAAAAATTACCGCTATCCAACTTATCTACAGCTTAGAATGGAATATTATTACACTCATTACCCACTTATTGAAGGAGCAATTTTTCTTTATGGAATCGCACTCATTGGTTTTTTGCTTGCAAAAACGTTGAAGAATTCTAAAATAAAATTATTGAGCATTCTTATTTTTTCTGCAGGTTTCATTCTTCACACCTTTATTTTGGCTTTGCGCTGTTATATATTAGAACGCCCTCCTGTTTCTAATATGTTTGAAACTGTTATTTATGTGCCTTGGATTGCAATTATTGCCGGCATTGTCTTTTATTATATGACTAAAAATGCACTGCTTTTGATTGCTTCTAGCTTTTCAGCCCTTACCCTTCTTATTCTTTTAGAAGTGACCAATTTAAGTAGACAGCTCGAACAGCCTCAGGCTGTTTTAGATTCGCAATACTGGTTGACGGTACATGTGTTGTTGATAGTTGGAAGCTATGGTATTTTTTGTTTATCAGGAATTTTAGGACACATCTATTTAGGCTCTTTTCTTTTTACTAAAAAGGAAAACAAAGAAATGAATGCTGTTGCTGATTCTGTTTTAAAAACAATGTATGTTGGCTGCTTCATGCTTATTCCCGGTACAATTTTAGGCGGCGTTTGGGCTGCAGAAAGTTGGGGGCGTTTTTGGGACTGGGATCCAAAAGAATCTTGGGCTTTTATTTCTTGCTGCATTTACATGATTTTCATTCACGCCCATCGCTTTAATAAAGTTAAAAACTTTGGTTTGTGCGTTGGTTCCGTTATCGGTTTACTGGCTATTAGCTTTACCTGGTATGGTGTAAACTATATATTAGGAACAGGTCTTCATAGTTATGGTTTTGGAAGTGGGGGAGAAATATACTATTACTTTTTTTTAATAGCAGAATTAATTTTTTTGACGATAGTTTTTATCAAACATAAAAATATTGCTTTACCGAAAAGAGTTGAAATGTAATGTAAGTATGTGATATGAAGAGTAATGAAATTTTTGAAAATCAAATTTAACGCTTTGGGTAAATAAAATGAGACATGTTAAAAGTGAAAGGCTAAAAAAACTTGAGGGAGAATTAAACGATCTCGAGCAATGGCTAAAACTTGGACTAGTTCCTAAAAAAGATATAGAAAAGCATAAAGAAGAAATCGTTGGTGTAAAGCTTAAAATCGAAGAAGAAAAAGAACGCCTACAATTCCTTAAAGAAAGCGGCGAAACCGAAGAATACATTACACCAAAGCGCCAATCAGCAAGAACAGGCTATACAGAAATGCCCACTATTCCCGATATCGACATCGGCGAAACCGGTGGATCCTTTGCCGATTCAGGATTTGACATGGATTCAGAAGCTGCTGACGTTGAATCCTCTGTTATTGAAGAAAGAGATGAAACAGAAAATGGATCCAGTGGCGATAGCGATGATGATGATGACGATGATGATTCAGACAGTGATGACTCCTACTTTAGCGATAAAAATCGCTGGAAACGTGGCGGTATTGTAGACCCCGATGCAGATGAGTGGTAATTGAAAGAAGAGATTAGTTTATATTTCCACATTCCTTTTTGCACAAAAAAATGTTCCTACTGTCATTTTTATGTCCTTCCCGATAAAGACCCTCTTAAAAAGCAATTGATGGAGGGTTTTCGTCTTGAATGGAAAAGGCTTCAAGCCATTGTTGAATCAAAACAGCTTGTGACCGTCTACTTTGGGGGCGGCACCCCTTCTCTTCTTGGGGCAGAAGCCATCGCCGAAATTTTAAGCTGGTTACCAAAACCAATTGAAGTAACTCTTGAAGCAAATCCTGAAAACATCACAAGAGAATTGATGAGTGCCTATAAAGATGCAGGTGTTAACCGAGTGAGCATCGGCATTCAATCTCTTGATCCGCAGCTTCTTAAAACATTGGGACGCCTACATTCAGGACAAAAAGCAATCGAAGCCGTTTATGAAACACATCATGCTGGAATTCATAATATTTCCATCGACTTGATGTATGATCTGCCAAGCCAAAATTTGATCATGTGGGAAAACACCTTAAAACAAGTTGTTGAGCTTCCAATCACCCATTTATCTCTCTACAATTTAACCATTGAGCCACATACAGTTTTCTTTAAAAATAAAAACCAGCTAGAAAAATTATTGCCTGATGAAGAAACTAGTCTTCGCATGTATGAGATGGCTGTTGAGATCATTACGACAAAACTTAATCAATATGAAATTTCTGCTTTTTCCCTCCCCGGACTCCATTCATTACATAATGTAGGTTATTGGATAGGACGCACATTCTTGGGGCTTGGCCCTTCAGCATTTAGTTACTACAAAAATAAACGCTTTCAAAACATATCCAATTTAAGCCATTACCACAAACTACTCTTAGAAAACAACTCCCCTGTAGACTTTAAGGAAGAACTTGACCCTCAAAGTAGACGAAAAGAGCTTCTTGCAATCAATCTTCGATTGATTAAAGGGGTTGACCTTACTAAATTTCAAGAGTTGCATGGTTCTTTAGAAAAGGATGTGTGGGCCTCAATCGATAAGCTTGTCAAAGACGGTTTTATAGAGAAGAACGGGGATGTTATTAAGTTGACTAGAAGAGGAATACTCTTTTACGACACAGTCGCCGTCGACATCATCTAACGTCTACGTTTACATTTTTTACTTTACCGTTAATGGGGACTTTTTTACCGCGAAGAGCGCGAAGAAGCGCAGCTTTGCTGCGGGAAGAAACGCGAAGAAGCGCAGCTATGCTGCGAAAAGAAAAGAAAAAAAGTTTCCCTCAGGTTATTGTTTTCTTATGGTTGCAATTTTTCGCGCTTTAGCGCGCTTCTTCGCGCCTCTTCGCGTCTTTCTTCGCGTTCTTCGCGGTAAAAAGATCCCCCTTATCGGTAGAAACCTGTTCAAGACGGTGGTCAATCAGGATTTGAGGAAGGTGAGCATTGCGTTCAGGCTTTCGCGGTGAAAGAGTAGCCCGAGGTGACCGGTATCTATTTCTACACGATCTTTTATTGAAGCTAGACGACTTCTTTCTAAAATGATTACATCATTTTTTGCCGTAATATCAAAGACTTTATTAACCGAAGTTTTATTTTTGAATGGTGTTCCGACTGTAATCAGTCGATTGATTTCAAAACTGATGTCTGCCATTAACACTTCTTGAATACAATGAGATCCCATCGAATGGCCAATTGCATCAATTTTAAAAGTGACATCATTTTCTTTGCCAAATTGCTTTTTAATTTCTTCTACCTTTTCAATAATCAAGCGATTATCTCTGCAATTTGGAGGTAGATTGACGGTGTAGACGGGCCTTTTGTTGCCGGAGTTTTCGAGTGCATAAAGAAGGGGCAAAAATGTTGCTTGATGGCTGTAATTGCCGTTTAACAACAAAATGGGGACTAGTTCTTTTTGCTCTTCTTTTAAAACAGCAGGATTTGCATTAAAAAGATGAAACTTTTCCATCCATCCAAGAGGTGCAACAATACCTGCGTTCATCGATTCTGAAAATTCATTGATCATGGTTTTTATAGCAATTTGAATAGGCCAAGGGGTTTTATCAAAATTTCTGGTGAGTTTTTCCTTAAAAAATCGTGTGATTCTAATATAAGATAGGGCTGTTTTTCTGTTTTCCTTTAGTTTTTTCTCATAAGTTAATAGAAAAACAAGCGGTATGGAAGCCTCTTGCATCAGTTGATAGGCAATAAGTGGATGAAGAAGCCCAACAGCTCCACTTAGTAAATGAACAATCAATTGAACAGGCTGATAAATCAAAATAATAAGGGATAGGGTCAGCAGTTTGGTCTGATTTATAAAACTAGTGGGTGACAGTAAAGAAAAAAGAACGGCTAATATTTTAAAGGGAAGAGTGATCAGACGACTAAAAAGAAAAAGAACAGCAATTAGACAGGTAATGATTGAAATAGAAAAAGCCGTAACTCTTTCTTTGAAAAAAGAGTCGGCTTTTTTATATTTTCCTTTAAGAGCACATTTATAGTACTCCAAGTAAGCTGAATCAACTGAATATGCCATAGGCTCCTTAACTTTTATATATTGTTTTATTATAATACATTACTTATTATAATAACAATATATAATTTATTAAAGCTTAATTAACTATTCATCCTTCATTTTGGCATTAACTAAGAAAATGGCAGCTTTTTTGTCTAAGTTTGGCAAAGGGCTTTTTTTCCACAATGCGATCGGTTGGGAAACAACGCTTTGTGTATTCAATGTTAAATCAGATGCTACACACAACCAAGTCTCATCATCCAAAGTTGCAAGAAGTGTTTCTAGCATATGTTTATTACGGTAAGGAGTTTCTATGAAAATTTCTGTATTTCCGCTTTTCTTTGAAGATTGCTCGAGTTCAAAAATTGCCGTTTTTCGATTTTCAGGTTTTGAATTTAAATAACCATGAAAATTAAAGCTCTGACCTGGAAGTCCCGATAACATCAAAGATAACATAATAGAGGATGGCCCAACAAAAGCCTGAATAACAACGCCTGTTTGTCTTGCGCGGCGAACAAGTTTTGCGCCGGGATCTGCAATGCAAGGCAAGCCTGCATCGGAAACAAAACCCCAACGCTCCCCTTTTCTGATTGGCTCTAGCAAAAAGTCAATATCAGCATCGGGCGTGTGTTCGTTAAATAAAGCAATCGGCATTTCATTTGCCGGTTTTTTTGTTTCAAACCTACTGATAAAACGTCTTCCTGCCTGGTGACTTTCGGCGATGAGTCCGTCCAAAGTTTTCACAACTTTATCCACACTACTTGGCAAAAAAGGTTCATGATGGGCAAAATCGCCTAAAAGATTGGGTAAAAGTAATAAAGCAGCTTTTGGTTCTGTCATGATCAAATCCTTCTATTTTGGTATCTTAGTATAGCATAACGAGGCTTTATGGAACATGATTTTTTAACACAGAGGCCACAGAGGAAGAATAAGAGATGGGGGGTTAATGCTCTCCAACCCACTGAATAAAGTGGAAATGTATTATTTTGTATATTAGTATCAAATGAGAAGGAGAATTATGCTTCCAAAAAATAGACCCCCCACACCCCGGAGAAATTTTGTTAGAAGAATTTCTTAAACCTCTTAAGCTTTCTCAAGAACAGCTCGTTGTTAATCTTGGAGATTCATGGACTAAAGTTAAAATCAGTGAAATCATTAATAAGAAAAGAAGAATTACTGAATATATCGCCTTAGACTTTTCTATTGCCTTCGGAACATCAGCTGAATTTTGGCTAAACCTTCAAAATCACTACGATCACAAAACTTGAGCTTTGGGTATATAACGACGCTCCTTAATAAAAGTTTCAGATTTTTCAACGCAAAGAAGCTGCAGAAGACGCAAAGGCGCAAAGATTAAAAAGACCCTTTAAGCGTGCAAAGAGCCTTTTTAATCTTTGCGCCTTTGCGTCTTCTGCAGCTTCTTTGCGTTGAAAAAATCAAATACGATATGTGCCTGAAGGTAAATGGGTTTTTAGCTTCTCTCATTTCTCTCATTTGCTTCTCGGTGTGCTCTGTGTTAAAAAATCACAAACGCTCACATGACGAGGTGGGCGATCAGGAGATCGCTTAAGTACTCATCGCTGCCGAGGCCGTTTTTAGCGGCAGATTCGGTTTCGTCGATCTTTAACATGGCCTTCTTAAAACGTACCAAACCATAATTTGTTGCAGATTGCATGTTAGTATCTAAAATTCTGCCTCTCATAAATGGAAATTCTGAAGTAACGTCAGCGGCCAGCCCACCATTGGCTAAAATCGTACAAATTTGAAAGCCTGTTTGTACCTGGGAGCGTATTTGACGAATGAGTGCCAAAAAAGGAACGCCCGATTCAAGTAACCCTTTTGTAATGCGAAAGGCAGAAGAGCCATTTCTTGCAAAAATAGCTTCGCCAAGTTGCCAGCCATTCTCAGTGTGTAAAAGGGTGCAAACAGCTGCAACATCCTTTTGAGTGATCTCGTTTCTATCGCCGATAAAACAAATGAGTTTTTCAATTTCTTGATTAAGAGTAGATAAATCCGTTCCAATTTGGCTGTGAAGAAGAAGTGCAGCATCTTCGTTTATCCGTTTATTCTCTTTTGCAACTTTAACGAAAATCCATTCTTTTGAGGATTTTTCTTTCTCCCATTGCTTTTCTTCTGCAAAATCAAGAAGAACACCTACTTTTTCCATTTTTTTATAAAAGTTTGTTGCCCGATTGATTGCCGATGCTGAGATGATCAAGGTTAATGTTTCGTTTGGACGGGAAAAATACTCTTCCAACTTGGCTATATCGGCTTTGTTAAGCTCCTCTGCGTTGGAAATCAGGACAACTCGTTTCTCAGAAAAAAAAGGCAAAGAATTTAACTCTTGCATCAACTCTTGGATGATAAGCTTTTGCCCATCGTAAGTTTTTAGTGCAAATTCAGGGTTTTTTAAAGTTTTAAGCAAAATCTTGACCAATTCATCAACAGCTGCCTTTACCTCGTAGGATTCTTTGCCAATAACGGCATAGACATCTGCAAAATTCTTAGGGTATGCATCGAGAAGATGTTTTTCAAAAGCTTTAACGTTTGTGTATTTCAATTGGAACACTCTAGGATTTGTGCGTATTTTTTGGTCGATATATTAGATGCTAGTATACGATATACGGCCTATTTGATGCAAACTTAACTCCACCTTAACAACCCCTTAACTTTTATTTGTTATAATATATTTAACATAAAATTTATTAAGGGACGTTATGGAAATTGATTATAACAGATCAAATATCGTACACACAGAAAGATTAATTAAAAATTTAGAAAAATTTGAATCTAAGTTAGTAAATCTATTTGCTCTGGCACACGACAACAGTGATCACTGGCAGGAAAATGGGCCCGATGAGAATTTTGAAATCCTATTTGAAAAAATCAGAAACGCCGATCTGAATCATGAATTCGATCCTGACCAAACCAATAAAATCATGAAGATCATGTTGAGTATTTACTCGTCTATTGAGGTGGAGATGAAAAACCAAACTTTGGATTTTTTGATCTTACATATGAACTCCGAAAACGTTTATGAATGTTTTAAACTTGCAAAAGATGATCATAATGAAAAATGTATTGACGAATGCATTTCATTTATCAATGAAATAACCGGAATGAAAATAGTAAGAATTAATCATGCATTATCAATTGAAATTGGAACTGAACTAGAAACATCTTACGAAGACATCCTTGATCACTTAAGTTCTCTTTTTGCTATTTATGCTGACATTTCGCTAAAAGTCACTCCAGACATTTCGATGAAATCTGAAACATTTGAATATTTCATTAAAGAATATGGACAAAGCATCCACACCTTATGTGCAAGTTATATTTATGTTGATGATGAGATTACAAATAAAATCATCTGTTATTGTCCAAATCTTAAATCGTTAACCCTGACGTCAGATGATATAAAGGGAAGTGGTTTGGATAATTTAAACACTCTAAAAGAGCTTACAGCACTAGAACTTTCAGAATGTACTAACTTGGAATATCTGCCTGAAATAGACAATTTAACGAAATTGGAAGAGTTGATATTGCTAAATTGCGAAGAATTACGAGAACTGCCCTCTTTAAAAGCGTTAACTCATTTGAAAGCACTTAATCTTTCAAACTGCAGTAAATTAACAACTTTTGACTTAACAGATCTTATAAACTTGGAAGAACTTCACTTAGAAGAATGGACAAATTTGTTAGAGATTGATGTAAGTGGATTTAAACATTTAAAAGCGCTTAACCTTCATGGTTGCCTTAATTTGTCGTCTATAAAAGGCTTAGTTAAGCTTCAAAAACTTGTTGAGATATTTCTTGGAGGGTGTTCACAATTAAAAGAACTTCCTCAATTACACCCTCTTGCAAAATTAAAAACTCTTCATATTGAAGGGTGTCATGAGATAACTAGATTACCAAAGATGGATCTTGATCAATTGGAAGAACTTAATTTCTGTGAATGCCAAAAAATTGCTGATGGTTATCGCCTGAGGATTTTAACGTCTTTACTCGACCGGGATTTTTGTTATTGGGTTTATAAACTAAATACATTTGGAGTAGCAAATCAAGGAGGTCTTAATAGATTTATCGCTATTAAGATAAAAGAAAAGCTTATGAGCCAGGCGTCATCTCCTGAGATGCAAATTTTTCTGTCCGAATTCATTCGGGATTTTCAACATCGATTTGTTTTTGATAATGAAACAGCTAGAACAGCAGAACAAAATCTTTACGCTAACATGACGACAGGCGATAAAAACCCCATCAGATTATTTAACCATTTAAAAGTATTTTCAAAACAAGAAATAAATTTTCAAACACCTTCGATGATTATTCATGGGCGTGAATATGCCATCAATATGGATCAGCTAAAAAAATTAAAAAAAGCAACAGCACTTAAAAGAGAAGACTTGCCTGAAAATGCTAACTTAGAGGCTTTTACTCAATTAATATCCTCTTTGTCCAAAAAATTTAATCAAGATAAAGATAAAACAGATGCCTTTCTAAAAAACTTGGAAGCCACCCTTGATGATCTTAAAGCCCCTATCTCTTACCTTAAAGAATTATTACTTTTAAGCGGTGAAACTGTAACCGAACCTGAAAGTAAATGGAGAGCTGTTCTAAATAGCATTTTAAATGAAACTAACGAGACTGAAAATGAGTGCTATTTTACCAATCAAGAAAGATCCCTGATCACAACACTTAAAGGGATTGGGCATTGTATTCCAAAAAGAAACGAAGGGATTGCCGCTGCCTATGAAATTATGAATCCAAAATTTCGCTACAAAATTAACCTTTCAAAATGGGAATCAGCAGAAGATAAAGCGACACAGAATGAAAAAATTGAAGCACTGAAATTTATTAAGGATTTCATTCTTGAGAATCCGAATAACACATTTGATGCAGTCAAAGAGAGTATTAACAAGGGTGGGAAATTATCCTCTCATGCTGCAAACATTTTGCCAAAAAGTAAAGAATATTGGGAATGGGACGATTTTTTTAACGATTACGAATTTGATTCTGATTTTATCTATCCGCAGATTAACGATAAAGGAGCTTTAACTGTTATGACAAGCCCAGTGGCCCAAGAAAAAATCACTTCATTTGCGAATCAAGCTGTAAAAAGTTTGTTGCAAGCACAATTTCTTGGTGAAAACGAAATCATGAACGAGCTGACAGGTGCTTCTCAAATTTTACAAAGCGTGCATCAATCTCTCTACATACAAAATGTAATCGGGCATCATGTAGGTGTGAGTGAAGAACCTTCATTTGATTGGTTTACAGCATTGATTTTAGATCAACTCTTTGAAAAAACAGCTGAAGAAATGCTTGAGGTATTCTTTAAACATGTCACACCAAAAGTTGTGGTAGAAAATTTGGTTCAAAATCTTAATAGTGCCCCAAATGATGTAAGGAATGCCCTTCAATTTGTACTTCTTGATGATAAGTTCTTTATGGACAAGGATGCCTGTTTAATTAATGAAATGGGTGCCCTTGAGCTTCTAATAGAAGCCGATTACCTTCATTAGTATTTGTGAATATGTATACACAAGGTTCTACTTGAAAGTGAAAACTTCAATGCCAAAAAATCTATTTGATATAACTTCTATAATTTTTTACAGGATATGCAAGATCGCTCCGCTTCGCTTCGCGGCAGGATCGCTAAAGCGGCAGGATAATATCAACCTCTAATATATCCTAGAGGTTGATATTATCCTG